>CAZAVC010000075.1:0-8091 GCA_964488265.1 uncultured Fimbriimonas sp. | reverse complement strand
TCATCGATCACTACACCTACGCGATCGTCTCTGATGGTGACCTCATGGAAGGCATCTCCAGCGAAGCAGGCTCGATGGCGGGTCACCTCAAGCTTGGCAAGCTGATTTATCTTTACGATGACAACGGTATTTCGATCGACGGATCGACCTCGCTAGCGTTCACCGAAGATGTGTACAAGCGGTTCGATGCGTTCGGTTGGCACGTTGTGAAAGTTGATGGTCACGACGTGGACGCCGTATCAGCGGCTATCGAAGCTGCCAAGTTGGAGACCACGAAGCCAAGCCTCATCATGTGCAAAACCGTGATCGGCTACGGTTCTCCCAACAAGGCTGGAAGCCAAAAGGCGCACGGATCGCCGCTAGGACCGGACGAGGTCAAGCTCACAAAAGAAGCCCTAGGTATTCCGCTCGAGCCTGATTTTTACGTCCCCGAGGAGGCACTTTCGGTTTACCGATCAGCGCTTAGTTCAGGCGAAACCGCAGAGTCCGCCTGGAACGCAAAGTTCGAGGCCTATGCGGCCGCCTATCCCGAACTTGCCAAGCAACTCGAAAAGGCGATTGCGGATGATTGGATCGCCGAAATCGATGCCGCCCTGCCGAGCTTTGGTGACGACACCAAGATGGCGACTCGGAAGCTTAGCGAGGAAGTGATCCACAAGCTGGGAGCAGCTATCCCAACCTTCATGGGCGGAAGCGCCGACCTTGCCGAGTCGACCTTCACGCACATCAAGGGGGAGAAGTCTTTCCAACCGGAGACACCTGCGGGACGAAACCTGAACTTTGGAGTCCGAGAACACGCCATGGCAGCCGCAGTCAACGGTATTCGCCTTCACGGTGGCGCGAATGCGATTGCCAGCTCGTTCGTCCAGTTCACCGACTACTGCCGACCTTCGATCCGATTGGCGGCACTCATGGAGTGCCCATCTTTGTTCGTCTTTACGCACGACTCGATCGGACTCGGTGAAGATGGTCCAACCCACCAACCGGTGGAGCATCTTGCCGCGATGCGATCGATTCCTAACCTGAACACGTTCCGCCCGGCAGACGGAAACGAAGTATCTGCTGCCTATCGAACTGCGCTCACGCTTGGGACGAGCCCTTCGCTGCTGATTCTCACGCGCCAGAACGTAAAGACGATCACACCTGCGCTGGGTGAAGGTGACGTGCGACATCCGGCTGAGAAGGGCGGCTATGTCCTAAAGGAAGCATCTGGGGCGGCGAAGCTCGCTCTGGTTGGAACGGGAAGTGAATTGAATCTTTGTCTAGAGGCCGCAAACGCTCTCGAGGCTGAGGGTATCCCGACCCGCGTTGTTAGCCTTCCTTCTTGGTTCTTGTTTGAAAAGCAAGACGCCGCCTACCGTGCCGAAGTCCTTCCGAAGTCGATCCCGACTCTGTCCGTTGAGGCAGGCTCGTCCTTTGGATGGGCAAAGTATGCCCACGGTCATGTGGCTGTCGACACATTTGGTGTTAGCGGTCCGGCAGACATTCTGTTCAAGGAGTTTGGCTTCACCGTTGAAAACGTCGTGAGCCGAGCCAAAGAACTTCTCCAATAATTTTTGTTAAGGCATCGCAGGTTTTTCGGGACCTCTCGCATGGGGAAACCGGTAGAACTTCTGCGATGCCCTTTTCAAAAGTTGTTTCGATTGCTCTTCTCATCGGGGCGATTGGGATTCAATCGGTCACGGAGGCGCAGGTCTTTCCAAAGCCGGAGATTTCGGTTGAGCGCCTTTATAGCTACCCGCTGATCAATGGTCGCAGTCCTTCTGCCCCTTCGATGTCTCCCGACGGTTCAAAAATCGCATTCGGCTGGAACCAAACGGGTGAACGAAAACTCGACCTTTGGGTGATGGACTATCCGTCTGGCAAGAAGCGAGTGATCGTCGAAGCGGACAAAATTCTGGATCTCCCCACGCAAGACGATCGGCGAACAGAGCTGGAGAAAACGGAGTCTCGCCTCTACGATGGTGGAATCGGCGGCGCTCGGTGGTCGCCGAACGGCGATGAACTGATGTTCTCGTACAAGGGCCGAACCTGGCTTGTGTCTGCGGACGGAAAGAATCTGCGACCAATCGTGGACGGTTCGCTCCCTTACGGCGGGTTCCAGTACAGCCGAGATGGAAAGTCGTTCTATCTCACGAGTGGTTCGAATCTTTACCGAATGGACCGTTCAACGGGGGCCATTAAGCAACTCTCGTTCTTGAACACGCCTCGGCAAAGTGTTGGCGACTACATCGTCTCGCCCGATGGGAAGTGGATTGCCCTGGTTTGGTCCGACTCTTCGAAATCCGGTTCTCACGTGATGATGGACTTCTCCAAAGATCGTGCAACCGTCGTGAACATTCAGCGAATGTGGAACGGAGACCTCTCGATCAACGACCAGATCGGGGTGATTCCCGCCTCTGGTGGAGTGATCAACTTCGTAACGGGCTTTCCTCGGTATATGTGGTTGAAAGGCTTTGAATGGGCTCCCGATAGCAGCAAGTTTGCGGTTGGCTACATAACGGAAGACTTCCAAGAGTTTGCACTTGCCACTGTTGAACCCGCGAAGGCAGTCAAGCGAGAGATTCTAAAGGAAAAGGCCCCCAAGAACTACATCAACGATTGGCGATATGTCGAATGGACGCGAGATTCGAAGTCGATCCTATTGGGGACCGACCAGGAAGATGGCAAGTTCATCCATCGATCCATCTTCAAACTATCCGAGGATGGCACCCAACGAACTGCGGTCTACAAGGAAAACCACGATGTGGGCAGCTTTGCTCGGCCGGAGGACAGTGACCGGATCATCGCCACGACAGCAGGGAAGAGTCCACTCTCGGCAGAGATCACGATCATCGAGCCGGACGGGAAGCGGAAGGTTCACGAGGTTATCCCCGGTGGATACAGCGTGCCAAAGGCTTTCAACTGGGCAGACCTCCCGTTGTTCAGCAAAGATGGCAAGCGAATTGCCACCATGGCCTCCTCGCGAACGATCAACGCTGAACTCTACGGAGTCGAACCAGAGATCAAAAGGTTGACCCAGAGTCAGCTGCCCGATTTTGCCAAGATTAAGTGGGCTAAGTTCCAGCCGGTGTCGTTCCCCGGTCCGGAAGGGGCAACCATCCACGGCATTCTGATTACGAATCCAAACATGGATCCGAACAAGAAGTATCCGGCGATCCTGAGCAACATCTACGCAGACAGTGGGAAAGCAGCCTGGGCGGGTTATGCGGAGAACTATGCCGCGATGAACTTGGATATGGTCGTTCTGTGTGTGGACTTTCGGTCTAGCTGGGGCCAAGGCGGCGAGTTCAACAGCGGCTACTATCGCAAAATGGGCCTCATCGATGCCGATGAAGCAGTGGCGGCGAAGAAATTCCTTTCGGGGCTTCCTTATGTGCGCAACGACCGCGTTGGTCTTTGGGGCTGGAGTTATGGTGGCTTCCTTACCTGTATGACTCTTCTGACGAAGCCAGGCGAGTTTGACACAGGTGTGGCCGTCGCCAGTGTAACGGACTGGAAGAGCTACAACGAGTGGTACACACGTCGCCGAATCGGCCTAGTTTCGACGGATAAGGAAGCGTTCGATAAGAACTCTCCGGTCACGTATGCTTCGGGTCTACAAGACAACCTGTTGCTCGTTCACGGAATCCTAGACGACAACGTGCTTTTCCAGGACACGGCGCGATTGGCGCAGCGTCTCATTGAGAACGGGAAGTATTTCGACATGCTGGCTTACCCTCGGGACGACCACAGTATCGGACAAGACAAGAGCCGTCCCCACGTGTTCTCATCGATTCTTCGGTATCTCTACATGAAGCTGCACAGGCCCTGACAGGGCGGTGACAAATGAAAAGGGCTCCCAACTGGGAGCCCTTTTCTGTTTCGCTTTGCGAAACCTTTAAGCTTCGACTTCGCCTTTCTTACCGCGCTTCTTAGGAGCGGATCCGATCTCGACTCCAACAGCGCCCTCGGTGAAGACCGCCTTCACTTTAATTCGCCGGCTGAGTTCGCCCGCACTCACCGTAGACCAGTTGGCTCGATCAAGAGCCCATTGCCAACCGATGTCGCTGGGGTTGTACACGAATTCAACGCCCTCGGCGACGATGTCGCTGAGAAGCGTCTTCAGGTCTTCACGAGTCTTCAGAAGCGCCTCGCCTGCGGAAATGTTTGGAGCCAGACCAACGTTCACGTTGACAGGTTCCTCCTCGACTACAGCAGCTTTAGCCGTCTTCTTCACCGGAGGAGTGGTTGCGTCAATGGCCTCCTGCACGGATCGAAGATGCCCAGACATCGACTGGAGCAGGCGCTCGTTGTCGTCTGGCCAGACAAATTTGTCGCCTTCATAAACGGCCACGGCATGGCGACCCGTGAGTGAGAGGGCAGCGGCGATGAGTCCGGCGTCGGCGGGTGCCAACTTCGGATAGGCTTTGCGGATCTGATCGACCGCGCTTTCCAACTTTGTGAGGTTACAAGTGACCAAGTTTATTTGCTCCAACGTTCGCGTTTCGTGAGCGGAATCCGCGAAGTTTCAGGGAAGGCGCGGTATGCGCCATAATTCGGAAGTTTACCCGGAACGAAGGAAGCGGCTAGCGTTGCATACGATTGACGGCTATCCTATCAGTTCTGCTGGAGAAGAATCTTTGAGGACATTTGGTTTCGGTCAGGTTCAAAAGACCCTTAAGTGGTCGCTCGTCGTCGCCTCTGCCGCACTTTTCGTAGGTGGTTGTGTCGGAACGGAAAGCTCCGATTCCAAGCCTGAGGCTAACACCGCCGCCGCCGGAGAAAATCCGGCTGGAGAAGGGAAGAAGTTAGCAATCGGGATGGTTTTTGACAGTGGCGGGATCGGCGACAAATCCTTCAACGATTCGGCGAATCGGGGGCTCGAGCGAGCCAAGGCCGAGCTGGGAGTGGATGTACGAACGATCGACTCTAAGAGCGAAAAGGACTACACCACGAACCTTTCAACTCTCGCCGAGCAGGGCTGTGATCTTGTTTTCGCGGTGGGCATCACCCAGCAAAACGCGCTCCAGGAAGTTGCAGAAAACTTCCCCAAAACCAAGTTCGCGATCGTCGACGCCGTGGTGGAGAAGGATAACGTGCGATCACTTCTGTTCTCCGAGGAGCAGGGAAGCTATCTCGCGGGATATTTGGCAGGTCTAACTTCTAAGTCCGGAAAATTGGGATTTGTCGGTGGAAAAGACATTCCGCTGATCAAAAAGTTTGAGGTCGGCTATGCGGCAGGGGCTAAAGCCGCAAACCCCAAGATCGAGATGCTGCCCGCAAAGTACACCGACAGCTGGGATGACACCAACCTTGGCAAACAAATTGCGCAGGTTCTGTTCAGTCAAGGAGCTGACATCGTCTACCACGCAAGTGGTCGATGCGGCGTGGGCGTGATTCAGGCGGCTAAAGAAGCGGGCAAGATGGCCATTGGAGTCGATAGTGACCAGGACGATCTGGCACCAGGCTTTGTCTTAACGTCGATGATCAAGAAAGTTGATGAGGCGGTCTTTAGTTCGATCAAGGACCTCAAAGAAGGCAAGTTCGAAGCCGGTTCCAAGATCTATGATCTGAAATCCAAGGGCGTTGGAATCTCCGAGCTCAAGTTCACCAAAGACAAACTCCCCGAGGGGGCGCTCGTCAAACTGTCTCAAATCGGTGAGGATATCGTCTCGGGCAAGATCGTCGTTCCTTCTAAGTAGGATTGACAAAAAAGGCGGGTTTCATCGGTCTGATGAAACCCGCCTTTTCCATGAACCTTCCGGTTATTTTTCGCTTGAGCAAGCACAAGAGGCGGTATCGCCCGTGCAGGTTGGCGGAGTAGCGTGATCGGACGGGGTGGACTGGGAACCCGAGGAACTAGAGTAGTCGTTGATATGGAATCCACCGCCCTTGAACATGATCGCGGTGGGCTGAATCAATCTTTTGACGGTGCCTTCTGAGCCACAATGACAAGACGTGAGAGGGTTTTCGGTGATGCGCTGTTCGACTTCGAACGTGGTCGAACACTTAGAACACTCGTAAACATAAGTCGGCATAGTTACTCCCTAACTTGCAGATTTTACCGATCTCGCCGTAACTCGTCTCGCGACATACAACCGATCTCGAATGCTGAATCAAACCTTTGAACTAGCCGACCTCGCTTCCGTTGCCGCTTTGATCGTTCTTGAAGGGCTCCTGTCGGCAGACAACGCCCTTGTGCTTGCCGTTATGGTCAAGCACTTAAAGAAAGACGAGCAGAAACGAGCCCTTCTCTATGGTCTGGGTGGTGCGTTCGCATTTAGATTGGTGGCGATTCTGGGAGCGGGTTACGTTCTCAAGCTTTGGCAACTCCAGGCGGTCGGAGCGGCTTATCTGCTCTTCGTGCCGCTGAAGCACTTCTGGCTCGCTTATAAACATCGGGATTCCGATGACAAGCAGGTCAATACGAAAAGCCTCTCCTTCTGGAGGACGGTTATTGCCGTCGAGATCACGGACATTGCGTTTGCCGTCGATTCTGTCTTGGCGGGCGTGACCTTTGTTGGCAACAAACAGGAGAAGATCTGGGTGGTTTACTTCGGTGCCATCATCGGCATCGTTCTGCTTCGCTTTGCCGCAGGCTTCTTTGTCCGTCTTCTCGATCGCTTCCCCGTACTCGATCACGTCGCCTACGCGATCGTTGCTTGGGTTGGCGTGAAACTCACCATGATCGCCGCGCACACGTTCGACAAGAACAATCCGGGCGCGATGTCGGTGCACATCCCCGAAATGTCGAAGGGTCTTTTCTGGGGAGTCTTGCTCGCGATCGCAAGTATCGGTGCCTTTATCGCTTACAAGAACGAGCGGAAAGGGGAACTTGCAAGCGATCTTGACGACATGGTCGAGGACGCTCAAGACTTGGTGCTCGATGAGCCCGAATCTGCCACCGCTTCGGCCGCACAATCGCCTCGTCGGATTCGAGTCGAAGACTGAAAGGATTACCAGCCAAAACATGGCGTGGTGACTCGTTACATCTAGTAATCTTCGCCGAATGGACGGAAAGGTTAAAGTCGGAATAATCGGAAGCGGTGGAATCGCGCAGTCGTGCCACATTCCCGGTTATTTGTCGATTCCGGATCAGTGCGAAATTGTTGCGGTTTGCGATGCAAACCCCGAAATCGCCAAAAAGGCGGCAGACCTCGTAGGGTCTCCAAAGACGTATACGGATTACCACGAGCTTCTCAAAGATCCTGAGATCCACGCAGTGTCCGTTGCCACTCCCAACAAGTTTCACAAGGACCCGACAATTGCGGCCCTGAAGGCCGGCAAGCACGTTCTTTGCGAGAAACCGCTAGCCATGACCGCTGATGAGGCTCGTGAAATGTGCCGAGTTGCGGAAGATAGCGGCAAGATTCTCCAAGTGGCTCTTCAACAGCGATTCAGCGGTAATGCTCGCTTCATGAAGCAGTACATCGACGCGGGTCACATGGGTGATATTTACTATGCCCGCGCCCAAGCACTGCGTCGCCGGGGCGTCCCGGCATGGGGCGTCTTCATCGACAAGGAGAAGCAAGGCGGTGGTCCGCTCATCGATATCGGAGTTCACATCCTGGACTTCACTTTGTTCCTTATGGGCTATCCCAAGCCGGTTTCGGCTTCCGCGAAGACTTGGAACACCCTGGGAACCAACCCCGAGCTGTTCAACCAGTGGGGAAGCTACGACCGCGATAAGTTCACCGTGGAGGACTTTGCGGTTGGCTTGATCAAATTCGACAACGGCGCGGTGGTTACCCTTGAAAGCTCGTTCATGGCGAACCTCGATGGCGATCCCTTCCAAACCCAACTGTTTGGAACGAAGTCCGGAGCTATGGTTCCGGCTTGGGGAGATATCGAAATCTACACCGAGCAGAACCAACAACTGTTCAACCTTAAGCCGAAGAACGTGCCCAAGGTTGATAGTGCGCACACTGCTGAGGTTCAAGCCTTCATCGACGCAATTCGAAACGACAAGTCGTCCCCCGTTCCCGGATTGAACGGTTTGATCCTTAATGCGATCTTCGATGCAATGTATCTAAGCTCTGAAACGGGCAAAGAGCAACCCCTTGGCTCTCGCAACGATGAAGAACGCAGCGAAATGCGATACGTAGTGTG
>CAZAVC010000074.1:0-8096 GCA_964488265.1 uncultured Fimbriimonas sp. | reverse complement strand
GATGGGCCGAGGATTGTTGCGCCTTACTGGCGTGGTTCTGGCCGCGTTGCCCGTGGTGTACGGCTCGTTCGCCCTAGCCGGTGAAGAGAAGTTTCTTGCCGCGTCCCCAAAACAAGCGGCTCACTTTGAATCCAAGGTGCGACCGGTCTTCGTCGACAAGTGCCTTGCCTGCCACGGCGACAAGCAACAACAGGGCGGAATCCGGCTAGATCAGCCTATTTCTTCTTCGCTTGCTAAACGAGTTGCCGAAGCCGTCGAATACAAGGGCGTCATCAAGATGCCGCCGAGCGGCAAACTCCCGAGTGACGAGCTCGCCGCGCTTTCCAGTTGGGGGCGAGCCGGAGGTCCTTGGCCGTCAAAATCGGCGGTTGCCACTAAAAAGCAGCTTTGGTCGTTCATTCCGCCCAAAATGCCTGCCCTGCCAAAGGTAAAGAACACCGCCTGGGCAAAATCTCCGCTGGACCTATTCGTATTGGCGAATCTGGAAGCAAAGGGGCTCAAACCCGCGCCTGCCGCCGATAAGCAAACCCTCATTCGACGGGCCACTTTCGACCTCACGGGTCTTCCACCCACCCCGCAAGAGGTGGACGCTTTTCTGGCTGACAAATCCCCGAAGGCTTTTGAAAAAGTCATCGACCGCCTTCTCGCCTCCGATGCGTACGGCGAACGATGGGGTCGCCACTGGTTGGACGTTGCTCGCTATGCTGACTCTAACGGTCTGGATGAAAACCTCGTTTACAAGAACGCTTGGCGATATCGCGATTACGTGATCGATGCGATCAACAAAGACGTCCCGATCGATCGGTTCTTCCAAGAGCAGGTCGCGGGCGACCTTCTTCCGGGAGCCGGCGATGACCAAATTGTTGCCACGGGATATTTGGCTCTCGGCGGAAAGATGCTTGCCGAGGACGACCCCCAGAAGCAGGAACTGGACATCATCGATGAGCAGGTCGATACGCTCAGCAAAGGCATGCTCGGTCTCACCGTAGGCTGCGCACGTTGCCACGACCACAAGTACGACCCGATCTCTGCCAAGGACTACTACTCCATGGCGGGCATCTTCAAGTCCACCAAGACTATGGATAAGTTCACGGTCGTTGCCGAATGGCACGAGCGACCTTTGGGGCCAAAGGAGCCTCAAGAAAAGCTGAAGCAGATTCAAGAGGCAATCAAGGTCAAATCCGCCGCTCGGGACAAGATTCGAAACGAAGAGCGCAAGGCTCTAGAGGCAAAACTTCAGCCGCAGAAAGATGAGTACATCGCCGCGGCGAAGCTCCAAATTGAGGCCGAAAAGGAACTTGCCGCCCTGAAACCCTCTCTCACTGGCCGCGATGGAAAGCTGCCTGCCGGATCGGTGATGTTCGAGGCGGAAGACTTTGCGGGTGGAAATGTCGGTAAAGACAAAGGTGGGTACGGCGGGGAAGTCGGAATCATTCTCAACGGTGGCACCTATCCAAACGTCGTCGAATACAACCTCACCGTTGATCAGGCAGGACCCTATCAGCTCGATTTGCGATACGCGTCCGGCGAGAACCGATCGGTACGCGTGTACGTCAACGGTCAACTTGCGCTTCGTGCGGCGGCTCGGGAGAACACGGGCGGATTCTACGGTCAGCACCAGAAGTGGGTGGCAGAGGGAATCATAGTGCTTCAAGCCGGCCTTAACCGATTGAAGTTCGATCGAGACAGCTACTTCCCGCACATCGACCGAATCGCGGTGATTCCAAAGCCAGGTTCAAAGCCGACTCTTCCTTCAGACAACGGAAATCTCATTCCCGAAGTGGTATCGAGAGTAGCCGATCAACTCCGGAACAGCGCCGAGGCGAAGATTGAGCTGCCCGATAATGCGGACCACCTATTCCCGAAAGAGAAAGGAATGGAGGTTCAGCAACTGGATGCCGAGATCAAAAAGCTGGACGCCTCCAGACCCGTGATTCCACACGCGATGGCTGTTTCCGACGCTCCGGCAAAGACGCTCAAGGTTCACCTGCGAGGCAACTATCTGACCCTGGGCGAAGACACCAAACGAGGAGCCCCAGCCGCTTTGGCCGCAAGTCTTCCCCTGAACGTTCCGCCCGAAAAAAGCGGTCGATTGGAACTCGCTAAGTGGATCACGAGCGCAAAGAACCCGCTCACGTCGCGAGTGTTCGTGAACCGAGTTTGGCGGTGGCGATTCGGTCGCGGAATTGTCGGTACCGTTGATAACTTCGGCGTTTTGGGCGATCTCCCAACGAATCCGGCTTTGCTAGATTGGCTCGCGCTGACCTTTGTCTCCCAAGATAAGTGGAGCCTCAAGAGCCTGCACAAGCGCATGATGCTGACGAGCACGTACCAAATGAGCACCAAGTACGATGCTCGGGCGGCGAGTTTGGATCCCGACAACCAGCTTCTTTGGCGATTCAACCGTCGGCGGCTGGAGGCGGAAGCTATTCGAGACAGCATCTTCTTTGTGAGCGGTCAACTAGACCGAACCAAGGGGGGCTCGATGCTCAATTTGCGAGATCGGGACTACGTCACCACCACAGAGAGCGGACAAACCGTGAACTATGATGCTCCCCGCAGGGCGGTGTATCTCCCTGTCGTTCGAGCGGCGGTTTACGATGTTTACACCGCGTTCGACTTCGGTGATCCGACCGTGATGAACGGAGATCGTCCGAGCACCACCGTCGCTCCTCAGGCTCTCTTCATGCTCAACGCCCCGATCGTGCTCAGCGCGACAAAGGCAAAGGCGGAGACGCTTCTCAAGGACACCAAGAAGACCGATCTCGACCGGATTGTCACCTTGTTCCGAACCTGTTACGGTCGGAAGCCCAACGCTTCCGAGATCACTCGATCGCGGCAGTATCTTCAAAAGTTCAAGGCCGCCTACGAGCGAGCCAACTCAAAAACCCCCGACCTTCACGCTTGGCAAAGTTTGTGCAAGTCCGTCATTGCTTCCAACGAGTTCATTTATGTCGAATAGCAACTTTCTTTCCCGCCGCGAACTCCTAAGGGCGAGTGCCCTCGGGTTTGGCAATTTGGCATTCCTTGGTCTGATGGCCGAGCAAGCCATTGCGAACGGCACCCTGCGCGACGAGTTCCACATCGACCCTAAGAACCCTTTGAAGCCAAGGCCGCCGCAGTACCCGGCAACGGCTAAGCGAGTGATTTTCGTGTTCCTGCACGGCGGTCCCAGCCAGGTGGATACGTTCGACCCGAAGCCCCTTTTGACCCGCGACCACGGCAAGCCGTTCACGGGAGAGATGCCCCGCATCGTTTCTAGCCCCACCGGGAACCTTCTGAAGAGTCCTTGGGAGTTCAAGCACTACGGTGAGAGCGGAATCGAGGTCAGCGATCTCTTCCCGCACGTCGGCTCCTGCGTGGACGATCTGTGTTTCATCAACTCGATGCACGGGTCCAACTCGCGTCATGGCGCGGCTCTACTGGAACTCCACACGGGTTCAGACACCTTTGTTCGCCCCGCGATGGGCTCGTGGGTCACGTACGGTTTGGGTACAGAAAACCAAAACCTGCCCGGGTTCATCACCATCTGCCCAACGCTTAGTCACGGAGGCGTCAACAACTGGAGTTCGGCATTCCTGCCCGCTTTCACGCAGGGAACTCCGATCGGAAACAGCAGCATCCAGGCTGGAAACGCGAAGATTCCGTTTATCCAAAACTCGGAGACGCCGACCGAGGTTCAGCAGTTGGAACTCGAATTCCTGAGAGGGATGAGCCAAGAACAACTCGCCCACCTTGGAGTTGATCCTGCCCTGGAGGGTCGAATTAACTCGTTCGAGTTGGCATTCCGAATGCAGCTTGCCGCGCCCGAACTTCAGGAGATCACTCAAGAGACCGACGCGACCAAGCAGATGTACGGTCTGGACGACCCAAAGACTCGGAACTTCGGGCACCAGTGCCTTCTTGCCCGGCGATTCAGCGAGAAGGGCGTTCGGTTCGTTCAGGTCACCCACTCGTACAAGTGGGATCAGCACAGCGACCTTCGTCGCGAGCACGCCAGCAACGCCGCCGAGGTAGACAAGCCGATCGCGGGTCTTATCAAAGACCTCAAATCGCGCGGAATGTTGAAGGACACGCTCGTCATCATTAGTGGTGAGTTCGGTCGAACCCCGGTTGCCCAAGGCGACGATGGTCGAGACCATAACCCTCACGGATTCACCACCATTCTTGCGGGTGGCGGTGTGAAGGCGGGCATCAAGTACGGCGCAACCGACGACTACGGATTCTTCGCGGTGAAGGACAAGGTCCACGTGCACGACCTACACGCCACCATGTTGCACCTACTCGGTATCGATCACACCAAGCTCACTTACTTCCACGGCGGGCGGAACTATCGATTGACCGACGTTCACGGTGAGATCGTGGACGACATTCTGGCTTAATCCAGCGCCGATGGGCGGTTGGCATCATTAAGAAGGCGTTCGCGGAACTCCTCCGGAGTGGTGCGTCCGACCAACTTGCCTTCTGGGTTGATGAGAAGGGTAGTCGGATAGGCCTCCACGCCGTACGCGCGGTGTGTTCTTCCGGTTGTGTCAAAGACAAGCGGAAAGGGTGGTTCCACTCCGTTCCAAACGTCACGGGTCAAGCCCAGCAGGCGGTCCGAGATCTTTTCTCGACTCTGACCGTCGGGGCTATGAATCGCGAGAATCTCGAATCGATCCCGCTGGGCGGACATCGACTGGTAGATATCGAACCATTTGGGCATCTCTTTCACGCACGGTTTGCACCACGTGGCCCAGAAATCGAGCACGACCCACTTTCCGCGAAGCCGTGACCAGTCGAAATCCTTCGGAGCGCTTGTCGGGGTTACCTCCGGAGCCTGCTTCCCAATCAGATCCGACCAGCGCGTTGCCTTCAGCATAAAGGCAACGGAGTCTTTGTCTAGTGCCCGGGAAGATGTCTGCGCGCCATCCCCGAACACGCTCATTCCAACTGTCCCGCTAGGGAGGAGAACGGTGTTTTTGCCCCACTTGGGCGTGAGGTAGCCAATCACATTCCCACGAAGCGTAAGAACCGCCGAGGTTGAGCGGATGGACTCAGCTTCTCGATTGAGAACAACTGAAGCCTTCTTGAGCGGGCGTAGGGTCAAGACAACTTTGTTCGATGCCCCTATGGTTGCGATCGCCGCTTGGCTACCACTTATCGCAACCAACGACCGGTTGTAAAGGGCAGCCCTTTCAATTCGGAAGGTTCCGTCGCCGGCTGTCTTGATAGGCGGTTCGCCGTAGCCAATTTGCACTCTGGGTTTTTTGTCGGAGAGGACAAAGCTGTTTCCTACAAAGGCTCCAGGGACCCCTTTCCCCTTCGAGTCGCGTACGATGCCCGTGACAAACTCAGGCTGAGAAAGGACCAAAAGACCCGCGATTGCAACAACCATGTAAGGGATGTTACGAAGCCGGTCTAGCAATCATCACACTGATTTGAGCAGTGGCGGTATTACTCTGAAGGGACAAGTGTTGTGACGATAGAGACTGCTATTCAAGTTTTTGCGCATGGGTTTAGCTTCACGCGCTCCAGGACCAAGCCTGCAGAAGTCGCTCATTTCGAGTCGATGACGATCATGCGGGATCTCCGTCATGACCGGCCCGATGCCCGGAACCAAGAACTCATCTTTGGCAACCAGAACGTTGAAGAGGCGGCTCGAATTCTTGCCGAATACAAAGCTCCAAAGCATAAATTGTGCTGGATCGTGCCTCCAGAAGTGCCGGACGAAGAGGCTTGCGCTCAGGTGAAATCGCTGGGTTATCGGCTGATGGCAAGAGAAGGGTTCTTCACCTTCGACCATAACGATCCGCTCCCGACTCCAACCACTGATCGCGTTCGGAAAGCCGCTTCTGAAGAGGAGTTCCGAGTTTTGGCAAAGGCGGCGGGTATCAAGCCTTTGCCTAGTCAGTGGCTTTTCGGCGAGCGACCCAAAATGAGGAGATTCGCGATCGATGAGGGCGATGCTCCGGTTGGCTGGGTGAGTAGCGTTGATACGGGCGGGGATGCCACGTGGGTCTCCGCGCTATGGGTTAATCCCGAGCATCGAGGCAAGGGGTATGGGTTTTCTTTGATGGCGAAGATGCTCGCCGATGATCGGGAGATGGGATATCGACACAGTGTCTTGCTGGCTTCCTACGCGGGGGCAAGACTCTATCCTCACTTGGGTTATCGCCGCATAGGCACGCTCTATCTTGCCACCCCGGTTCGTTCTGATAATGGCAACGTCAAGTAGTTGTCCGTCAGGACTATTTCGGACTTAACCGTATTCGGAATAGTAACCGGGGTTGAGGATGTGGGGTCTGGTCCGTCCTTGGGTCGCAGGGAAACAGGGATTCTCTCCCTCAGAGTAAAGATATCAATTGGATTCCATCGAGACTCTTCAGCCAACCGCCATTGATACGCGACTTCGAGCGGGAAGAGAACTGGGGTCCAGGCTATTTCTTTAGGGTCGCCCGCAGGGACTTCTACTAATCTTTGTTCGTAGTTTCGAACATCCTTAAACCTCGTCATATTCCGCACACCAAAGACCACTTCTCTGCCGAATCGATCAGCGTGCGCCGTCAGGCTTCGAGACGCGCCGAAAACCTCTTCGCGCAAAATACACGACCCGGCACCAAGTGGTTCTTGAGTGATGCTAATGTCCGGCTCCTCGAACTGGATGGCCATCGCACCGCCAAAGCGCCCGGCATTCTTGGGGAAGCGCAGAATCAACTCCCGACCTGCAAGCAGCGCGCCGGGAGAAATCACTTTCGCCAGATACCCCATCAGCAGAGCCGAGCGAATGTTCAACTTGCCCGATGGCAATCCTGTACCGGGATTTGTTAGGTTCAACGAGACGACCGTCTCAGCCTCGTCGACCTTAATCTTCCGAGCGATGGAAGCGATTACTTTCCCCGAGCGTTGGACTTGGATAGAGGGATAGATCGTCCATCCTGCGCGCGTTGGCCAATTGGGCATGGGCAATCTTCTCTTCTGTGCATCCCACTTCGCTAGCAACTGGGTTGCAGACTTAAACCACTCCGAGCGTCCATCGATTGTCTCTGCCCCCTCGGTCGAGAGCAAGAGCGTTTCGTTTTCAGAGCGAATTTTTTCCAGGAACGCGTCGATCGGCGTCCGACCTCGATCGTCCTTCTTAGAAAGCAGCCCCCCGTGCTTGATTAGGATCGGAATGTTGTACGTCTCGGGTCCACCCGGTCTTAGCCAGGCAGTGTGGAGAGGCGTCTCCCCCCGATTGTTTGCTCGATTCGGGTCGAGCTTAAACTCTTCCAAGAGAGCTTTCAAGACTTCTTCACTGCCGTATTCCGCCGCCGCGTGAAGGAGAGTCGAACCATCGTTGGCTGCCTCATGCACGTTGGGACCTTCGCGCAGTGCACTGTAGCCAAAAAACGATCGAAAGCTATCTTCGGATTGCACTGCGTAGAAAAGCGCGGTCTTGCCGTACCGGTCTTTCAGGCTCCTGTCTCCCCGAGAACACAACTCCTCAACATGACCGTTACTGTTCATGCGCGCGGAGATGTGCAGAGCGGTGGTGCCGTCCTCGAGTTGCGGGTTGGGATCGGCACCAGATCGAATCAGATCATTAAACAGCCGGTCGTTATTCGAGGCAGCCGCGAGGAGGAGAGCGGTCCAGTTCCCAGGCCCTCCGCTGATGTCCCTGTCTACGCCGTTCTCAACGAAGAAAGGAAAAACCAACATGCCCGCATGGAACGATTCGAAGAAGAGGGGCCAGCCGGTCTCATCCTTAATGTTCGGATGAAGGCGCTCTCTGACGAGTTTCATTAACTCCATGTCTCCGTGCGTGCTTATAAGAAAGAAGGCTTCTTTGACATCGGTGGGAGAGGGTTGCAAGCGCCGTTTCTCGCTCTCCTGTATCTCCGTGATGATTTCCTGAGCTTCAGATTCGTTGTTGGAGTCGAGTGCGGCATAAAGTTTTGCTCGTAACTCTGGCTGACCGGTCTTAATCGCCGGTTGCCCGGACAGAACGGAGACAGGGGGTGAAAAAGTCGGCACGGCTTGTTGTCTGCGACCGAGCACCATCATCGCGATGATGGCAATGGCGGCCAACCAAGCGAACCAATTCGACATTACGGTAAAGGTTAACTCCTAGAGGT
>CAZAVC010000073.1:0-8182 GCA_964488265.1 uncultured Fimbriimonas sp. | reverse complement strand
CCCTTTCTCTTCCGATGCTTGCGGGGCGCTCGCTGCTAATCGTGAACGAACGCTTGCCCTTCCACCCCTGAAAGAGGGTGCGAGTCTTAGTAAACTGATTCCAATGTCGTTCCCGAGCCTGATCGAGCCTTTTCGATCGCCCGAAGGTCGTATCTATCCCGACCAGGCGGAGGCGCTGTTGCGCTTCGTGATTGACGAGGGCACTCCTGCGCAGGTGGGCGCGATGCTCGGTGTGTTGGATCGGCGTTCGGTTGACGAACAAACTCTGCTTGGCTTTGCCAAATTTCTCCGCTCCCGTGCCACACGAATCGAGGGAGCTTACGAGGGTGCGATTGATACCTGCGGCACGGGCGGCGGGGCAGCCACATTCAATATCAGCACCGCAGTGGGGTTGGCCCTTGCGGCGATGGGGGTTCCCGTTGCCAAGCACGGAAACCGCGCCGTAACTTCAAAGTGCGGCAGCGCCGATGTTCTGGAGTCGTTGGGTATTCCTTTGCATCAAACTGCGGCCACGGCGAAAGATGCTCTCGAAAAGCACCGGTTCGCTTTTCTAATGGCGCCCGCCTTCCACCCGGCTATGGCGAAGGTCGGCCCGGTCCGACGAGAACTCGGATTTCGAACCGTGTTCAATCTTTTGGGTCCGTTGCTGAATCCGGCGGGTGT
The DNA here is from genome assembly GCA_964488265.1 of uncultured Fimbriimonas sp. Lineage (GTDB taxonomy): Bacteria > Armatimonadota > Fimbriimonadia > Fimbriimonadales > Fimbriimonadaceae > Fimbriimonas. The sequence goes on along the minus strand of CAZAVC010000073.1, from coordinate 7,519 downwards.
AAAAAGGCAGCTCATCGGTCTCTACGACCCCAGCAACCTTTCCGCTGTTGCATTAGCCCTGGCAGGGTTAGGCGTCGAACGGGCGGTTGTTGCAAACGGGTCGCTTGAACACGGGGGCTTTCTGGACGAGGTCTCCCCGTGTGGCGAAACCTTTTTGCATCTTGTGCATGGCGACGAGCGGATTGAAACGTTGAAGGTTTCGCCCGAAGAGTTTGGGATCTCCGCGCTGGCCTTTGAGTCCATTGCGGCCGGCGAGGAAGCTGCGGACAATGCCGAGATGATTCGGTTGGCCCTTACCGACGTAGAGTCGACATACTCTCAAGCGATTCTTCCGTCTGTTTCGGTGGCTTGGTTTGTCGCCGGAAAGTCCGACTCACTATTTGAAGGCGCCGATATCGTTCGGGAGGCCATCAAGAAAGGGTCTGTTGGTAATTGGCTGGAAAAATTCATTGCCGAGTCCGTAGCCATACCTGGAGCTTAAAGAAAGGGAAGTTCAAGCGATGTCGATCTTAACGGAAATTTTTGCTCATAAGGCGAACGAGGTGGCTTTCGCCAAAAGCCTGGTCTCGCCCGAAGAACTTCTCGCCCGAAGCGCGGAGGCTCCTCCGAGAAGGGGATTCCTCAATGCTCTCAAAGCGGCCAAAAAGCCGGGATTGATCGCAGAGGTGAAGAAGGCGTCGCCAAGCGCGGGGGTCATTCGAGAGAACTTCGACCCAATTGAACTAGCCCAGGTTTACGAGCAAGCCGGGGCAACCTGCCTTTCGATCCTCACCGATGTGAAGTACTTCCAAGGTTCGCCGGATTATCTGATGCGCATTCGTGAGCAGGTCGAGCTACCGCTGCTTCGCAAGGATTTCATCGCCGACCCTTATCAGATCGCCGAAGCCGTCTTGTGGGGCGCGGACGCCATTTTGCTCATCGTGGCTGGGCTGGAGAAGTCGCAGCTGTTTGATCTCCACGCACTCGCGCAGGTAAGCGGCTTAGATGTTCTGGTGGAAGTTCACGACGAGGCGGAGTGCGAAATCGCCAATGAACTCAAGGCGCCGTTGGTTGGGATCAACAACCGCGATCTGCGAACGTTTAAAACCGATCTTTCCACCACGGCTCGCCTGCTCCCACTGTTAACGGAGGCCGAGTTGAGAGTCAGTGAGAGCGCACTCTACTCCCACCAAGATGTACAGCAGGTTCGTAGCTACGGCGCGGATGCGGTGCTCATTGGAACCGCTTTCACGCAATCAGAAGACGTAGGTTTGGCGGTTCGGAGCATCATGGGCCGCTCTGAAGAGGACCCCCGATGACAAGAGTGAAACTGTGCGGGCTCATGCGACAGCACGACGCTGAGCTCGCCGCGGACCTAGGGGCAGACGCTCTCGGTTTTGTTCTGGAACGAACAAGCCCCCGATTCATTGGTGACGACATCGAGAAGTGGATGAATCGCCTTCCCCCGTTTCCTGTCAAGGTCGGGGTCTTTGGAACGGTTGATCGGCCCGTCCATAAAGGCATTTTTGATTTGGTCCAAGGAGTGATCTGGAACGAGTATCCAGAGGCTCCTACAAAGCGAATCCACGTGATCCGCTTGCGAGCCGGCCAAAGCGCTCAAGACTTGGTTCAGCAAACCGTCAACGCCTCTGCGATCCTGCTAGACGCATACAGAGAAGAAGGATTTGGCGGAACCGGACACAAGGTGGACTGGGGCTTGGCGGCCGAGATCGTCCAACGATCGGATCGCCCCGTGATTCTTGCGGGTGGCCTGACTCCAGATAACGTCGGTGAAGCCATTCAGCGGGTGCGGCCCTATGGCGTAGATGTCAGTAGCGGAATCGAAGATTCGCCCGGGGTAAAGAACCCATCGAAGATGCGGGACTTCGTTCAGGCGGCGCGACAAGCCTGAGCGAGATTGCCTGGAAGATTCACCAGGAAAAAACGCGGCAACGTTGAAAGGAGAGCAAAGGACGCTGCCGCTAGGCTCCAGTCATGCCTTCACCCTTCTCTTTTAACAATTCGAGGGTGCTGGGCGGTTGACTCTTCATGATTATGCGTTCCATTGATAGACAATGGAAGTCTTTTGAACATGTTTTATGTAGCGTTTTTGCGTTTCACCGAATCCGCTCTCTTAAAAATTTTATGCAATTGCCCCAGTTTGGACTCAGAATTATTCTCGACGATCCTTTCGCCACTCTGGAACTTTTGGCACGTTGTTCGCGTTGGCATCGGTGATCTGCCTACAAGATCGGGTCTGCCTAGGTGTTGATGCGTCTAGGCGGCTTTGGTCGAGTTCTTAACGATTCGTCGAACGACCGAGTGGGCAGGTATAACTTATCCCGAAGTCATTATCAGCAAGGAGGGCCAAATTGGCCGCCGCGATTGAAACCAAAGATCTAACAAAAACCTATCGAACGAAAGCCGCCGGCAACGTCAACGTGGTTGACAATCTCAGTCTTCACGTTGAGGAAGGCGAGATTTTCGGTTTTCTTGGTCCTAACGGAGCGGGCAAGACAACCACGATCAAGATGTTGCTGGGCATCATTTCACCGACCTCTGGCGAAGGAACCGTTCTTGGCGAAGAACTGGGGGACATGAATGTCCACCACAAGATTTCGTACGTCCCCGAGCGACCGTATTACTACGAGTACATGACGGGCTTCGAAATTTTGAAGTTCTACGGATCCCTGTTCGGCATCACGGACACGGATCGCATGAACGCTCTTCTCGAGCGCGTGAATCTTCACCGCGACAAATCAAAGACGATTTCGCAGTACTCGAAAGGTATGCAACAGCGAATCGGTTTGGCTCAGTCGTTGTTGAACGATCCTAAGTTGCTCTTCTTGGACGAGCCGACGGGTGGTTTGGACCCGATCGCTCACCGAGAAATTCGAGACCTCATTCTCGGCTTCCGAGATGAAGGACGAACCGTTTTCATCTCCTCTCACGAGTTGAGCGAAGTTGAGCTGATCTGCGACCGCGTTGCGATCATCAACTACGGAAAAATTGCTCGACAAGGCAAGCTCACGGAACTGCTCAAGGGCGGCCGTGTTGAAATAACCGTTGAGGGCTACTCGGAGCAAGCGTTGAAGGACATGAACATTCCCGATGCGAAGGTTCAGCCCGCAGGAGGCGCCCTTCTGTTGGATGCTCCGGAAGAGAGCGATATCAACGCCGTTATCGACGCCGTTCGTGGATCGGGCGCTAGCATCGTTAGCGTTGTCCCACGAAAGAAGCGACTCGAAGACCTATTTGTGGAGACGGTGAGCGCTCCCAAGGCTGGATAAGAGGAAGATCATGTTTCGACCCATTTTTGCCATTGCGAATGCCACCGTCGGCGAAGCGATTCGTCGAAAGGTGCTCCTTATTATCTTGTTCATCGCGACGCTCTTCTTGATCATCGCGCCGAACCTCGGCATGCTCTCAGCACGATCCGAAACGGTCGTTTTGAAGTCGATGATGCTCGGCATCATCCAAATCGCAAGTGCGGTCATCGCGATCGTTCTTACGGTTTACATGCTTCCGAACGAAGTTGAGCGCCGAACCATTTACACCATCTTGTCCAAGCCGGTCATGCGCTGGCAGTTCTTGGCGGGCAAGTATCTGGGAGCGGTTCTCGCGCTTGGTCTGATGATGAGCCTCATGGCGGTTGTTATGAGCGCCATGTTCTTGGTCATCAAGCAAAACCCGTCTGAGGCGATCAAGCTTCTTCAAGCGGTTGCGATGTACTTCGTGCAAATGAGCCTCTTGGCTTCGGTTGCCATGTGCATCTCCACGTTCGTTGCCCCGCTGGTGAACTTCTTCCTTTCTGGAGGTTTGTTCCTGGTTGGTACGGTCTTGAACCCCGTGTTCGACACCATGCAGAAGAGCGGAAGCGGCGCGGCCTGGGGCAAGGGATTGGCCCAACTGCTTTCGGTCATTCTGCCGAACTTCGCGACGTACAACATTCAAAACCCGCTGATCAACCCGCAACAGCAGATCCAGTCGGAGGCGTCTTACTACATCAACGCTTTTGGCTACGGTGTCATGTACATCGCCATCATGCTGATCACCGGAATGTTGATCTTCGAGAAGAAGGAGGTTTAAGGGATCATGGCGAAGGCAAGCAACAAGCAAGCTCTCCGCACCAAGCTCTTGGCCGGCTTAGCCGTCTTGGGGCTGGGTCAGGCAGTTCTTCAGACGTCTATGCTTCAGCCGTTCTGGTCGAAGAACTACAGCCCGGCAAAAGAAGGCAAAACTGGATCCCTCGTCGATCGATCGCTGTCTCCAGACCAGATGCTCTTCGCACTGGCTGGGTTCCGTGAGCTGATCGCGGGCATCCTCTGGGTCCGAGCAGACTCGTTCTTTGACTCCGGAAACTACGACGCGATTCTTCCAATCATCCGGTTGGTCACGTTCCTCGACCCCAAGCAGGTCGATGTTTTCTCCACCGGAATTTGGCACATCGCCTATAACTTCACGGACGAGGAGCAACGATCTGACCGACGGTACATCCCACCTGCGATTGCGTTGGCGAAGCAGGGATGTGAAGGCAACCCCGAGACCTACGAAATCTTCTTTGAAACGGGTTGGCTTTGGTATCACAAGATCGACGACAACTACGATCAAGCGGTGAAGTACATGGAGGAGGCGTACAAGCGCCCCGACATTCAACCCGCGCGAAAGAACCTTCGATCGGTTGTCCTTCAGCGTGCAGGTCGCGTTGAAGATGGCATGGATAACTACTACTCCCTGCTCGCAGATGCCCAAAAGGTCTTCGAGAAGAGTCCGGACGTTTTCCAAGCTCGGCAAAACCGTGATGCCATTGTTGGCAACCTCGATACGATGATCGTTCGAATGGTGCAACGGGGATACATGGCAGGCAAAGAGGGTCGACCTCTGAACGACTACGACGTGTTCCCAGCGTTCGATACCGGTTTCAGCGTCAAGGTGTCTGTCCTTCAACCGCGTGTTGTTCGGTTCGAAGGAACCTGGAACGTTCTTCCCGTCGGTTCGCGCATTCGCTGCGTGATCAAAGACGCAGACTGGGAAGTGTTCAACAAGTTCCCGGCCCAAATGGACTGGGAGTTCTCGGATGACGTTAACTTGGAGCCACCGCGCGACAAGACGTTCATGCAGGAGCAACTCTTTGTTCGAAACCGTCGTTTCGACAAAACGGTCGATATGTCTCGCGACCCAACCATGTACCCCTTCCGTTCGAAGCGATACTTGGTTGAGTTCTACTACAACCCCCGTTCGGCACCTCCTCACATCCAAGACAAGTTCTCTTGGAACGGAGAGGGTCTGGCGGACAAGAACTTCACCAATACCGAGGTTCGCCCCGGAACGCGAGTGTTCTACACCTACCTAGAACTGGACAAGGATCAACTCCTTCGAAAGGGCGAGTGGCAAGAGAAGACTCCGGTGACGAAGACTAAGAACTACGTGGAAGTCGAGCGAACGTACATCAAGGGCGACCAGATCCTCCAGATTCCATCGCTCCGATCAGGCGGCTAGTTTCCTCAAGAAACAGCCCAAAAGTGCCTTCGGTCTTACAGATCGAGGGCGCTTTCTCTTTCAATTTGAGTGCCCATAAGGTGCTACAATTAACAGCCGGGACTTGCGCGGCAGCAGGTCGGTGAACCCCGCCAGGGCCGGAAGGCAGCAACGGTAAGTCGATTCTCTGGGCGACGTGATCATCCCGGTTTTCCCGTTTTCAACCCCTGTCCTTTGGACAATTTTCAAGGCGTATCCGTGGCTCAACTTGCTCTCTACCGCAAATATCGTAGCCAGACCTTTGAAGATCTGATCGGGCAAGACCACGTGGTCAAAACTCTCCAATCGGCCATTTCTTCCGGTCGAATGGCGCAGGCCTATCTGTTTACGGGTCCAAGAGGAACGGGCAAGACTTCTTCCGCCCGTCTTCTGGCGAAGTGTCTGAATTGCGACCAGGGGCCGACGCCAACACCTTGTAACGTGTGCGAACAGTGCATCGCTATTACCAATGGCAGCCACGTAGACGTCAACGAGATCGACGCTGCCAGCGAATCGGGTGTCGATAACGTCCGGGATACCATTATCGAACAGACGCAGTATCTGCCCATGATGGGCAAGTACAAGGTGTTCATCATCGACGAAGTCCACGACCTGAGCGCCAAAGCTTTTGACGCTCTCCTCAAGACGATCGAGGAACCCCCGGCTCACCTGGTCTTCATTCTTGCGACCACCGAGTACAACAAGGTTCCACCGACCATCCGGTCGCGTTGCCAAAAGTTCGAGTTCCATCGCGCCACTCTCCAAAACCTCGTTGACCGTTTGACTTACGTGGTGGGTGAAGAAGGGGCAAATGCTGAACCGCAGGCTATTGCCGCGATAGCGCGCATGGCAGATGGTGGTTATCGGGATGCGCTCACCCTTCTTGAGCAGGCTCTGCTGGTCTCGGGTGGCAGCATCGATCTGCAAACGGTTTACGATCAACTTGGCTTGGTTACCGAGGAATCGGTTGATAAGTTGTTAGTGGCTATTCAGACGGGCAACGTCGGCGGTCTTGTCACCTTGTTAGACGAGATTGGTCGGCTGGGTCGAGACCCGCGATCGATCCTAGAATCGCTCCTGCATCGCCTCGGAGATCTCACGCGCGCCGTTTACGAAGTCAGCGCCGATTCCAAGGACGCCGCTCGCGAGGCTAGCATGCACGACATTGCGGTACGCCTGGGTCGAGAGTTTATCGTTGGCATTCGGGCGGAATTGAGTGAAGCCCACAAGGTGATTCGCGACATCAGTCTTCCGAAGTTGTGGCTGGAATCAGAACTGGTTCGCCTGGCGACGGTTGGGCTCCGAGCGAGTGCATCCGCGAGCGCGGCACCGGCTGTCGCGGCGACCGGCACGCGAAGGTACGAAGAACCGATTCCAGCCAAAGCGGCGGTTGCGGCACCTGTTCAGTCTGCCCCGGCTGCAGCTCCAATCGCCCATGCCGAGCCCGCGCAGGCCGAGCCTGCCAGGACCACAGCCCCGGCTGCGGCTCAGGCGACAGATTCCGGGAGTACCGCTATCCAAGCTCCGGTCCATGCGGGAGATATCTGGCAAAAGGTGTTCGCTAAAATCCCAGACAAGACTCCTTCGGGCGGAAACACCCCCATCAAGCTCAAGTTGGCAAGCGCGTACTTGCTGGAGGACACGGGCAGCGAGATCGTTGTGGGCATCCCGCAACAGATGGCATTCGAGTGGTTGATGGAAGACCCTCGCAAAGCGGGCTACCTGCAGAAAATTCTCGGTGAACTCGGTCGCACCGATGCACAGCTTCGCTTCGAGCTAAAAAAAAAACTGAGTTCGTAGTCGCGGAATCAGAAGCGGTAGAATTGCCCGTAGACGGTGCTCGTCTTGAAAAACTCATTCGAGAAGTGTTCGGGATCGATCCTGAACCCAGTGCGGATGGAATGAAGGCACCGATAAAAGAGGATAACGACGGATGAAACTTCCCAAGGGATTTGGTGGCGGCGGCGGACTCGGCGACATGATGTCTTCGATGCAAGGCGCGATGGCCCGAGCTCAGAACCTA
>CAZAVC010000072.1:0-8200 GCA_964488265.1 uncultured Fimbriimonas sp. | reverse complement strand
AGCAAAATAACAGCTAAATGTAGGAGCAGCCCATAAAGACAATATTTAGGAACACTCCGCCAATCAATAGGGTTGTGTACATCCAAACCTTGAAACCGAAGTTCACCAACAATGTCCTGCGTAAACTCTGCTTGTGACGGCAAAGCCTTACTGTTCACTTTTGCAGAAAGGAACAACGAACGAAGCGCGGGTGTAACTTGCAGAAAAGGGCGTAATACAAGCAACAAGCGCTCCATTTGTGGCACATCAAAATCACCAGATGCACCTAACAATATCCCGTCCTGAATGCTCCTCACGTACACCTCACCGGTATCATATGCACGCAAGATAAAGCCGTGATACCAATGAAGATAGATCCCAAGTTTTGCGTCCGTGCTGAGCGGAAGTTCGATACGCTTCCGGTCTCGTATTTGAACAAGGGATGTTCCGGTGAACTCAAGGATGTTTCGCTGGGTATGTCGCCTTTGTAGGATGAAACAGCCAATAGGAAGCACCAAGACAAGGTCCAGGGCGAGCGCCCAAAATTCCCATCTTTGAAGAAACTCGTCCGGTCGCTTTAGACCTTTCATGTTGAGGAAAAGATTCCATCCGATGATGAGATGAAGCACCGCAAAGAACAAAATCGGACGGGTCATCAGTCCCCGTCGAATGCAGAAAGTTTCGGCCTTCAGCTTTTGCTCAGGTTCCATGCTTCAGCTCCTTGAACTCCTGCACGACCTGCGTGAGGGTCGCTTTGTCCTCTGGCCGAAGCATTTTGAGATCGACTTCAAGCTTGTCGCCACTGAGAAAGACGATCGACCCCTTCACCAGTCCCTTTTCGGGCGAGATTCTAGAGGGAATAAAGCTCATGGATTGAAGCTGCTCAAATGAGACTCTGTAAACCAATTCGCCTTTGCTTCGGATTCCTAATCCCTTGCTGCCAACGATTAACTGAAGTGGTTTATCGAGGAAGAGAACGACTGAGCGAAAAGAAATTGCGATTGGATAAATCCAAAGTGGAGCACCCTTAAAATGTCCCGTAAGCACGAAGAGTGCCAGACAAAGCGTGATCCAGATCGCTACTTGGGCCTTTGTCGGATGAAAGCGTGCTTGGTCTAGCCTAGGCTCGGGTTTAAAGAGCAAAGTTAATCGCTCGTGTCCAATCTGCGCGTTCGGGCCTCGACTATCAACCGGTCTTGTCTCCGGAAAGCGCAATTGAATGATTGCGAAAAGAGAATCAATACCTTCTACAAAGTAGGGTTTAGTCTTGAGTCTTTCCAAAAGAACAAAGAGAGAGCCATCCTCAATGGCCCTTTGAAAGGTGGTAGTAAAGCTGTAGGTTTCGCCTGCATGAGTGATGATGTTTCCAGACAGCCTGGTTGGAGACAGATTCACGAGCGATTCCCCGATATAAATGTGCTTAATCTCTTCGTTCCGGAGACGGATGTCCCTTTCCCTCGATGAGAGTAGCAAGCCGTCTTCCAAAAAGGTGATCCGACGAATGATGGTGCGATGCCACTCGTTCCGCATCATCCAGATGCGAACTAGGATGTAGCCGGTGAGCAGTACTCCCGAGCCAATCGCGATCTTAGGAGATCCGGTGATAAGGCTATGAATTATCGAGCCGCTCAGCGCTAGAACAATCAGAGCATCAATGATCGCGTTCGACCTTCTCTCCCGTTGGTCATCCTGCTCATCCCGAAAGACGATCTCCAGCCGATCCTGCGCCAAAGCCGTTTCAGTCTCCATGCTTCAGCTCCTTAAACTCCTGAGCGATCTGCCGCAGCGTCTCTCGGTCTTCTGGCTTGTTCGGCTTGAGTTCAAAGCGCAGTTCTTCCCCGTTCCGAAGCCGGATGCTCGCCTTCATCAACCCTTCTTCACGATTGATTCTAGAATCGGTAAATCGGACCGACTGCAGGTCTTTGAACGGCAGACCGTAGGCAAACTTTCCATCGGTCCACATCCCTACGCCCTTGGTGCCCACTACTAGCCACAGAGGTTTAAGCAGAAACTGAAAGCACAGATAGAGACAAAGAACCGGAAGGTAAATTGCTGAGCTGTGCCAATGAAAAATGGGACTGATCACTACTAGTACAAATGCAAGAGCGCCGATTGAGATACTCTGGTTCGGTGTGAGTGAAAACCGATCGGCTCTGTCCGTTCCTTCATAAACCTTGATTCTTAGTCGTTCTTCACCTAACGCATCGGTCATCGAGGATTGCTCAACAGCATGGCCAGCGCATGATCGAAGGCGGAGGAGATGGAGGGCCCGGTACCGATTATTTACGGGCACACCAAGCGATTGAAGCTTATCAAACAGCGAGTCAATCTGCCGCGACCTAATCAGTTCCCCGGCGTCCAGATATACGAGCTCACGTTTTCCCGAAGTGAGGTTAATCTTCAGTAGAAGGGAATCGGCATCGGAAATTGTTGTTGGGGCTTCGATATTAATTTCGGATACAGTCGCAACTTCAATTGTTCTCGTGTTTAATTTGCTAGAGAACACTAAACTTTTGGGATCGATTGAAAGGTGCTCGATTCGGCCCAACCTAAAAAATAGGAGAAAGAAATAGCCGATCGAGATCAAACTGGAGCCCACGAGCAGAACCAAGTTTAGGTAAGAGCTTGAGAGAGTCGGGATAAGAATTCGTAAAACGCCATAACTTATTGTCAGCAGCCAGGGAGCGGCAACAACTAGTAGATCGCGTTTGATCTGTCGAACCGAGGTAGACCGTTCTCGAATCACGATCTCCAGCGGGTCGTCGACCGGTTCAACCTTTTCGATGACCGTGCTACTCATGATCCCCTCCCTTCGACCCTCGACCCGCTAGCTCACGCTCTGCAAGAACAGAGCGGCGAAGTAATTCACAACCACCGGGTTCTCGTGGTCTCCAAGGCATTCCCGGACCCGGCGAGCCATTTCTTCCAGAGTCGGCGGTTCGGCTAGGAAGCCGCCGGTTTCCAGCAACTCTCGGACCGACTGGAGCGTGTTGCTTCGGAAACCCCTCAGGCCAGCGAGTCCCGATAGGAACTTCGCCGCCGAACCACCTGCCGCGAAGCAGATTTGTTCGGCTTGCTCTTCATAGGTTGGGGAAATGAGCCTGGACGCGCGGATGACCTCCCACGTCAAGATGCGCTCTTTAAGCTCTTCCCGCAGAGGCTCCAGCTTTTGCAAAATCGCCGCTAGCTCGGGCGTCATCGTCATCCCAGCGCCAAACGCCGCCGCGTCGTGGGCGTCCAACGGAATCGCCAGATTCAACCTGCGCGGACGAGGCATCTCCCCGTACTCGGGAATCGATAACGTTCCGCCGATCGCTTCCGGAATGGCTGCCACCTCCAACGGCCGAACGTTCACCGTCGAATCCACGCTTTCAAACACCGCCACATCATCGGGCTGGTTTGTAAACACAATCACCTGTCGCTCCAGGCTAATCTCCCGCAGAGCCTCGGCAACCGCCCGGCTCGCTTCGGGGTCGGAAACGGCAAGAACCTCGTCTGCCACCACGGGGAACTTGCGCGTGCCACCGTTGGCGCTCTCCTCTTGCAGGTCAATAAGCCCCAGCCGAATGGCGATGAGGCTGTGCATTTTGGTGCCGGTGCTCAGCTCGTTAAACGCCTGCATTCGACCCGTGGTGCGATCTTGCAAGCGCAGGTTGCCCAGCTCGTCTTCATTCGCATCCGGGTTCAGCTGCAAGCTGTACCGCTTGTCCGAGAATCGACCCAAGTAGTCGTTGGCGCGCTCAATCAGCGGCGGAACCGATTGGGTTTTCAGCTGCTCCAGCAAGAATCGGTCCAGCCGGTTTTTCACGACTGCCGTAGCGTGAGACTGGAAGTCCTTTTCCCGGCCTCGCTGATCTTCGGCGAGTTCTGCGGCAAGCCGTTGATAATCTTCATTCCGCTGGGCTCGAGCAATCTCGTTTTCGATCTCTTTAACCGCGCCCGCCAGTTCAGATTGTTTGTCGGCGAGCGCCTGCTGTTCGGCGCTTTTTGCGGTGAGATCGTCGTCGGTCAAGAGCTCCCATTCCACCGGAATGTCATCGGTGTTCAGTTGGCGTAGAGTCTCCTTCTTTACGGTTCGATCCGTCTTTAGGCTTTCGAGTTCTCCTCGTCGTTCCACCCGATCCGCAAGCACAGATTCGCGATCTTCTTCGGCGACAGACTCAAACCCGTTGGAAATCCAAAACTGTTCAAGGCTATCTTTTGCTTCATCTAAGCTACTCTTCGCTTTATCGAACTCGCCGATTAACTGGAACCGAGCCTTAAAGCTTTCGGTTAGTCGTTCGATTTCTGCTTCATCGTTCGCGTATCCGTTGGTCATGAACAGCTTTGTTAGTTGCGAACGCAAATCAGTGAGGCTAGCTTGCCGTCGGGCTAGCTCGGCTTCTTCCCCAGCAAGTCGACGCAGGCTCTCGTGATAAGTGTAAAGGGCATCAGAGACGGCGCGGAGAGAGATGGTTTCTGCCTGAATGCCCCTCTCTTCCAGCAAGTTCTTGCCCGCAGGGGTCGCTGGGTCGGCAACTTGCAGGTCTTCAATCAGTCCTTCAGCTTTGGCAAGCGCCTCGGCATCGGCAACCTTCTGCATTAAGATCAAGACATCTCCGGGGGTCGAGTTCTTCGCAAGAGGATCTCTCGCCACTCTTGCCCGAGCTTCGGCAAGGGTTTCGCCCGCCTGCCCGCCGGCTTGGGGTTTTTTGGATTTGCCTGCTAGGTAAGCCAGCACCGCCGAAACAAAGCCTAAGCCCAGCACCTTCACCATCGCCGGAATATCGTTCGGCAATAGAGCAACAACAATGGTGAGAACGGCGATAGCCGCCACAAACATGGTCGAAAGGAGCTTGCCCTGGTCTGCCGCTGCCGCCGAGGCCACTCGCGGCTCCACGTTCAGCCAGTCGGTGATGGCACTCTTAACGGCATCTGCATTCGGCATCGACTTGCCAGCGTGGTTCTGAATCCATCGCTCCAGAACCCTTCGATACGCTTCTGCCTTCAACGCTTCTCGCTTGTAGGCATCTTCTTCTTCGGCAATTTGTCGGAAGCGGTCTACGTCCTCGGCGGTGAATATCGGGAACCCTCCCGGCTGCCAGTCCGTGAGTTTGGAAAGTACATCTTGGGCTTTCTGAGCATCGGTCCGAGACTTGTTGACCGATTGTTTCACCACTTCCAGCTTGCTCTTAACATCGCTGATTTCCTCTGCCAGCGAGGAAAGGAGGGAGCTGTTGTTGAGGGTAAGTACCCGATACGGAGTTGCCGGATCGATCCCTTCTGCAGTCAGGCGATGCTCGGCGTCGACCACTGCTCGCAGACACCGTTCGTAAACGGCTCTCTCTCGGCGCAACTGATCTCTTGCGTTGACATCAAGCTTTTCCAGACCAGGATGCTCTTGCAGCAGGGTGGAAATCTGCTCTTCCAGCTCTTCTAAGTCCCGTTCCAACTCCCGCTTTCGCAGCAGTCGATCGACTTGATTGATCACTTTCCCGGCCTTCTCGGCCTGTGCCAGTTGATTCTTTAAACCAACGAGTCGGTTCTCATCTTCTAGCACCGGCTCTCGGCTTTTCCGAATCTCGCGCAGACGTTGCAGACTCTGAGGTGTTTTGCCACGCTTGGAGGACACATGCTCCGGCTTGCGCAGACCCGAACCGATGAGCCGAGCGATCGCGTTCTTCTCATCTTTGTTCATGCCCTCCAGGAGGCCGGCGATATCCAGCAGGTATCGACCCCGTTGCTCCGGAAAGCCGTTCCAGGTGGCTTGTTTGGCACTGATATCGAGCGGGACCGTTTCGCCACCGTCGTTGGCAACACCCGTTACCCGTCCCGTCGATCCCAACCCTTTCGGCTGAAAGACCAGGGTGATCGCCTTGGCAAGGGTGCTTTTTCCAATCGCGTTGGGACCGTAGATCAGGTTCAAACCGGGCTGGAGGCCTTCCAAAGACCGTTCGCCCTTGAACCCATGAATCCCTATCGGACGGATCTGCTCGATCCAGACTCGACTCTGCGTGTTCACTTAGACACCTCCTCGCTGAGTCGACTCTCGATCTCGGCAATCAGAAGGTCGCGAGCAATGCACGCGGCCTCTTCGGGATCCAGCACCGCCGGAGCGCCATCTTCCGTGTCCATGGCGTTGCCCACAATGTTGGGGTAGCTGGAAATCAGGTCGGCTCTCACCGATTCCACCAGTTTTCTCGCCGAATCCTGCCATTCAGGCGGTACCTCTCCTACCGAATCGCCTCTCAGTTGTTGAGCGCCCAAGAGCACCTTGGCAAGGTCGGCAACGGTGTCTCCGCTGTGCACCAAATCGGATGGATTCACTCTGCGAACCGTCTGAATGGCGAGCAGGTGGAAGGCGTCTTTGCCGTCGCCGGTCTCTTCCACGCGAGACTCCAAGTCCACGCGTTCTTTCGCGTCAAACTCAAACCCGTCTGACCGTAGCGAGGCGAAAACGCGGGCTTGCACCGACTCCACCGATTCCTGTTCCGCCTTCACGCTCGCGGCCCAGTGCCCAAGATCTTCCAAGAGCAGGTCTCGGATGTATCGTGGTTCAGACACGTCCAGATTCCGGCTGGTCAGCTCGTATCGAACCGTGGAGATGGACTCAAACGCTCCAAAAGTAGCCTTCGCCGATTCCACTTCGACCCACCAGGCGCCGTGCGCCCCACGCTCGCCCGGACCAAAGTCCATGGCCTGCGGTGAGCTCATGTATCGGGCGGTTGGGTGGTGATCGGGCAGGTGAACGTGGCCAAGAATCCACACGTCGGCCTTGCCGTCTAGGTCTTTGTCAGAAAACGGGTGATAGTTGCTCACTGCGGCGCCTCGGTCGCCGTGAAGCAACCCTATGACGGGCTTCGATTGGCTGGGTCTTTGGGCTTGAAAAGCGGCATTGGTCTTATGCGTCTCCTTTGGAAAAGACCAACCGTAAATCACCGTTCCAGCAACCTCCACCGACTCCCATCTGCCACCTTGCCCGATCACCTGAAGTCCGCAATTCGGATTCGATTTCGCAAACGCGGGGAGGGCAACCGCGTCGTGGTTACCGGCAACGGCGATCGCGGCGATGCCCGCCTCTTTCAACTTTTCAAACTGGGCTTTGACGGCGTCTCGGTGAGAATAGAACGCGGTGAGACCGTCAAAAAGGTCGCCCGCAATCAGCAAACCCGCGGCGCCTCCTTCAATCGCGGCATCCACCAACCGGGAGAGCGCCCCCATGGTGGTGAGGTCCACATTGGGTGGGGAGTTGAGGCAAGAAGACACTCGCCCAACGTGAATGTCGGCGCAACAAAGAAACCGAATCGGCATCAAGAATTACCTTACTTGAATCCCACGTTTTGCGCTTGCAAAGAATCGGAAATACCGACGGGAAGTTATCTGAGAATGGGTTGGGGCCGCGACAATCATCGTAGTCTAGGGAAACGCCCTAGTAGCTTGTCCCCTCGCCCCTCTGGGGGAGAGGGTGGCCGACCGTGTCCCGAGCATCGGGGAGGCCGGGTGAGGGGTCTGAGTCTTTGAAATTGACAGAGCGCCGACCACCCCGTCTCCTCGCTCCTCCTGTCGGAGGAACTTCGGATCCACCCCTCCCAGGAGGGGAATCTGGTTCAGTTCTTCTCTACGATAGCTGATCAATCCCCAATTTCTCTCAGGTCCGGAGGACCGACCAGACTGTTAGCCCAGACCGATAGGTCTGGGTAGGGAATCACGAGAATTCAAAGGTCCGGAGGACCGACCAGATACTCCTTCGATAATCCTCCAACGAGTGGGAACATCGAGACCACCCCGCCCCTATCGGGGCACCCCTCTTGGGAGGGGAATTGGGACCCCTCACCCGGTCCCGATTCTTCCCGATTCTCGGGACAAGCTGGGCCCAATCCCGATCCCCCAGAAGGGGCGAGAGGCAACCCGCAACCCGCCGATGAACTACTTCTCGGTGTTGTGCTTCTTCACGTACTCAAAAAGCTCTTCCACCTGAGTAAACGCCAGACCCGTCACCGTATCTGCCGCGCCGTAGTACAGCGTAATTCGACCCGTCGGCGCATCCGCCAGAGCCGCGCAGGGGAACGTCACGTTCGGAACGTCACCCGCAATCTCGTACGACTCACGAGGGTTGATCAGATACGTCTTGCAGCGATATCGAACCTTCCACGGCTCGTCCAGATCCAAAATCACCGCGCCGAACGAGTACACGTAGCCGTTGCAAGAGGTGAGCACACGTCTGAACTCCAGTCACTTAGGC
>CAZAVC010000071.1:0-8377 GCA_964488265.1 uncultured Fimbriimonas sp. | reverse complement strand
CCATCTCTTTCGACTAAGAAGAGCGCCTTGCATTCGTCGAGCGCGTAGCCCGCCTTCTTGAGAGCCGTTGCGAGCGCGTCGCCAACATCTGGGGCGTACCCGATCTCCCACTTATCCGTGACCGTCTTCTCGAATCCTCGACGGAGGCAGTACTGGGTGGCAGCCTCGCTCTTGAGAAACGCATCCCGGAAGAATCGGAGCGCGAATTCCATCGCCTCCAGTCGCCGCACGTGATCGGAACGTTGTGCGGGTGAGGTCCCACCTTTCTGGAGCGTAATCCCCGCCTCTTTTGCCAGGGTCTCCAAAGCCTCTCGGAACTCGAGACCTTGGGTTTTCATGGTCCAGGTGAACACGTCCCCCGATTCTCCGCAGGCGAAGCACTTGTAACGCCCGGTGGTGGGGCTCACCATGAAAGAGGGGCTCTTGTCCTCATGAAAAGGACAGAGCCCCGTATAGTTTTTGCCAGACTTCTTTAGGCGAACGCGCTGACCAACGAGATCGACAAGGTCGATACGCCGCCGGATTTCATCGCGTTCATCGCTCAACGAGCGTTCTCCGCTCTACTTACCGGCCGCGACGACGATGCCCGTGACAACGTGCGCCTTCTTGCTACCAAGTCGAGACATTCGGAAAGCAACTCGCTCTCGGGTCAAGTACTTGACAGTGACCGTGTCGCCCGCGATGTCGTAGTTGTCCGGCGGGTTTTGGCTGTAAGCCTTCAGAACCGATCCGAAGGAAGAACCGAAACCGATGCCTCGGCGAGTCTTGACTCGCTGATTTTGCAGACCGATTGCTTCGATCTGGACAACTCGCTGGAACTTGTCGACAACAAAGCCTATCTTGGTTCCATTTCGAAGGTAGACCCACCGCGTGTACTCTGCGCTTGCAGCTTGCTGACCCGCACCTGCACCGCCAGGTCCACCAGGACCGCCGGGACCACCAGGACCGCCGAAACCGCCTCGTCCACCAGGTCCACCGGGACCGCCGGGGCCGAACGCGCCGCCACCCTGCTGGCCGGGAGACATTCCACCACCA
Source organism: uncultured Fimbriimonas sp. (assembly GCA_964488265.1). GTDB lineage: Bacteria > Armatimonadota > Fimbriimonadia > Fimbriimonadales > Fimbriimonadaceae > Fimbriimonas. The sequence goes on along the minus strand of CAZAVC010000071.1, from coordinate 7,342 downwards.
ACGCCTTCTGGCGAAAGCTGGCGATTGAGAGAAGGATTCAAATCGAAGGGATTGAAGAACTTGTCGACGTCAGGCGAACCTTGTCCGCCGCCCGAACCGGGCCGACCGCCACCGGGAGGAGCGAAACCGCCTCCGCCAGGGCCACCAGGACCACCGGGACCGCCAAAGCCACCGCCGCCACCGGCTGCCGCTGTTCCGCCGCCAAGGGCTTGGATTTGATCGGGGTTCCCGTAAAGGGTAATGACCTTAAGAGCGTTGTCCAACAACTTGACGCCGAGCAGACCCGTCTCCGGACCAGAGATGGTCCGTGCTGGAGCTGCCTTCTTTTTGGCGCTGGACTTCTTCTGAGCTACTGCAACCGGGCTTACCACAGTTACAAGTGCCAGCGTCCCGGCAAGAATCGCGATGTTCCTATTCAATCGTCTAGCCTCCGTCGGAGATTGCAAGCACTTCCTTAAGCACCCTTAAGGTCGCGTTCTCCTGTCCGACTTGGCAGTATAGACGCATCTTTCGATTTGGATGTCACATTTCAGAAACGAATTTTTGCGCGTACAACTCATTCCAACCTCTTCGGTGCGTTCGTACGACTTTTAGGGGAACTGAAGCACAGGGGGTAACCTTTACGTATTCCTACAATAGGAAAACAACATGGCAAACCTCGCTATCACCACCGCCGAATTCGATTCCCAAGTGCTTCAGTCCGACCAGCCCGTTCTCATCGACTTCTGGGCGACGTGGTGCGGTCCTTGCCGACTCATCGCTCCGGCGGTTGAAGAGCTTGCGAACGACTACGCCGGGAAAGCGAAAGTCTTCAAGGTAGATGTTGACCAAGAGGGCGAACTCGCCATGAAGTACGGCATCATGAGCATCCCTGCCATCCTCGTTTTCAAGGGCGGTCAAGTAGTGGATCAACATGTTGGCAACGCGCCCAAGGCTCACCTTGCCGCCCTGATCGACCGACACCTCTAAGCACCAAGCTAAGGTAGAGAACGGCAATGCTCCAGTTTTCGGAGCGTTGCCTTTTTTAGTTTTTCAGTTTCAATCGGCTACCATCTTGAGTTGAGCCCTCTATGGATCAAGAGCCGTCCATCGCCGCCGAATCTCCCGAATCTCCCAAAGGGCAGAAGTCTTCAAATGTCCCCAATGTCGCCAAAGCGGGCGGCATCATGGTCGCCAGCCTCCTGCTGAGTCGAGTTCTCGGACTGGTAAGAGACTTCATCATTGCGGGGATGTTCGGAGCCGATCCGAACACGGACGCCTACCGCCTTGCTTTTAGCGTTCCAGACCTTCTCTTCTTCCTCATCTCGGGCGGCGCACTCAGTTCGGCATTCATTCCCGTGTTCAGCGAGTATTGGCACACCCAACGTGAAGAGGACGCCTGGAAGGTGTTCAGCGGGGTGACCACCATCATGTCCGCGATTGTCCTTGCCTTCATTGTGGTGGCATGGATTTTTGCCGCGCCGCTTAGCCAGATGATCGCTCCCGGCGCGGGACCCGAATCGGTGCAGATGATCGCTTACATGTCGCGGATTCTTCTGCCCGCTCAGTTCGCGTTCTTCATTGGTGGGCTCATGTTCGGCACTTTGTACGCTCGACAGGTTTTCTCTGTCCCCGGGCTTGGACCAAATGTGTACAACATCGGCATCATTGTCGGCGCCGTCGTGCTGAGCGGGTTAGTCACCCCAAGCGTCTCCGGCATGTCGTGGGGCGCACTGGTTGGCGCCGTTGTGGGCAACTTGGTGATCCCTTTCTTCGTGCTCCGCAAGATGGGGGTCAAGTTCAAGCCTAGCTTCGACACCTCCCACCCGGGCGTTCGCAAAGTGTTTAAGTTGATGCTCCCGGTGGTTCTTGGACTTTCTCTGCCGGGTGTCTTTGGACTCATCATGCAAGCATTCGGAAGCTACTATGCGGCGGGGACCAACACGGTTCTTGACTACGCGAACAAGCTGATGCAGGCGCCTCTTGGCGTATTTGGTTCCAGCCTGGCCATTGCGGTCTTCCCCGCTCTCAGCCAGTTCTTTGCTCAGAAGGAAATGGATAAGTTCCGGAGACAGCTGGACTCCACTCTTCGAACCGTGATGTATCTCACCGTTCCAGTCTCCGTGATCATGTTCGTGATGGCGCCTCAGCTTTCAGCAGCGATGTACCTACACGGAAAGTTCACTCCCGAAGCCGCCATGCGAGTCGCCGACTGCCTTCGATTCTTCTCTGTCGGAATCTGGGCTTGGTGTCTCCATCCGGTCCTCATGCGGGCGTTCTATTCGATTCAAGACACCGTAACCCCGGTCGTTCTTGGCACCCTTTGCACCGGGCTTTTCTTCACGCTTCTGCTCACGCTCCGAAACACCGCGCTCGGTTACCTCGCTTTGCCGTTGGCAAGCTCCATCTCGGCGATCGCGCTGGTGCTGATGATGGCGGTCGTCCTTGCCCCTAAGATCGGTGGAATGGATATCAAGAATCTGGCTGTTACTGTCGGCAAGTGCGTTGTCGGATCGATTGCGGTCGCCTTAGCAGGAGCCGTGGTCGCGTACACGCCGATCTCCGACGCGATCTGGGGCAAAAAACTGCCCACCCTTGGCGTCACGTTCTTGGCCCTAATGATCGCAAGCTGGGGATACTTCTTCCTGACCAAAGCCCTTAAGATGCCCGAATCCGAATGGGTAGACCGTGCCATGGGCAAGGTAAAGGGCAAACTCGGAATGCCATCCTAGCACTGACTCACTTCCGTCCGGCAGGTACCCTGATAGATGCACTACGGCTCCGTTCTTGGGGCGTAGGAAACAACGGAGTTTGAGCAACCTACATGGCAAATAACGCTTATATTGTCGCCGCCAAGCGCACGCCCATTGGCGCGTTCTCAGGATCGCTGGCCTCTCTTACCGCCTCTCAGCTTGGAGCAATCGCCATCAAGGGGGCCCTTGAGCAGGCGGGAATCTCTGGTGAATCCCTCGACGAAGTCCTAATGGGTTGCGTGCTCACAGGAGGTCAGGGACAGGCCCCGGCCAGACAAGCCGCTTTAGGAGCCGGCCTGCCGAACTCGATTCCCTGCACCACGATCAACAAGGTCTGCGGAAGCGGCATGAAAACAGCAATGCTCGCCGCTCAGGCAATTAAGGCCGGAGATGCGCACTTGGTTTTGGCGGGAGGAATGGAGTCCATGTCGAATGCCCCTTACCTGCTGGATAAGGCACGAACGGGTTATCGCATGGGCAACGGAACGCTCGTCGACTCCATGATCAATGACGGCCTTTGGGATCCGTACAACAACTGCCACATGGGCAACTGCGGAGACGCAACCGCCCGAGAACTCACTTTCAGCCGAGAAGAACTCGACGCGTTCAGCGCCGAGAGCTATAAGCGAGCCCAGAACGCAGTGAATACCGGGCTCTTCGCAGACGAGATCGTCAATGTGGAAGTCCCCCAGCGAAAGGGCGAGCCGATCCTCGTTTCCACCGATGAGGAACCCAACAAAGGCGGTGATCCTGCCAAACTGGCCGCGCTGAGACCCGCCTTTGCGAAAGACGGCGTGACCACGGCCGGAAACGCAAGCTCGATCAACGATGGTGCCGCGGCCATGATCCTTGCCTCCGAGGAGGCGGTCAGCAAGCACGGTCTCAAGCCGCTCGGAAGGATCGTTGGCTACGCCCAGCACGCTCAAGAACCCCAATGGTTCACTACCGCCCCGGCAAGTGCGGTGAAAAAGCTTCTCGATCAGCAGGGGCTCACGGTCGCCGATATCGACCTTTTTGAGGTCAATGAAGCCTTTGCCGTCGTCGCCATGGCCGCGGCGAAGGAAGTAGGAATTCCTCACGATAAGCTCAACGTCAACGGCGGCGCAGTGGCGATTGGTCACCCAATCGGCATGACGGGAACGCGCTTGATCATGACCGCCCTTTACGAATTGAAGCGGCGCGGAGGGCGATTCGCCATTGCCACCCCTTGCATCGGCGGCGGCGAAGCCACCGCGATTCTTATCGAAAACATCGCGTAGACTCAAGGACTCCGGGGATCCTTCCCCGGAGTCCGACTCTTGCATTGAACCCAATAAAAAGGGCGACGGTAGCATTACCGGGTCGGATGACTTACCGGTATGGAACGCCTAGACTGGGGGAACCGTCCAATGCGGGGCGATCGAAGAATGCGAGTTTTATATGTATCGGCAGAGGTGGCACCTTTTGCCAAAGTGGGGGGACTGGCCGATGTGGCGGGTTCGCTCCCTCATGCACTTCGGTCGTTGGGCGTCGATGCTCGGACTATCATGCCCGCCTACGCGATGGTTGAAAGCAACCCCTCGCTGGATGTTGAGACCGTTATCGAAGACTTCCCCGTGGTCATGGGGAATGGCGAGGTTCAGCCCGCATACCTAAAAAAGCTCGATCACGAAGGTGGTCCCATCTATCTTCTGGGCACCAATCGCTGGTTCACCGACTCTGTCTCCTCCGAAACCCTCTATCGACCCGGTGGCGAAATGCACGCGTTCTTCTGCGCAGGAGTGCTTCGGGCGATGGAACTTCTCGGTTGGATCCCCGACATCCTGCACGCGAACGATTGGCACACCGGATTCCTTCCCGTTTTGCTCAAGCAAAAGGCGGGACCGGCGTGGGGATCAACCGCTTCGGTTTTTACCATCCATAACCAGGCCTACCAGGGAGAGTTTGGGCTGGAATCATTGGACTGGGTGGGGCTTCCCCACTACCTCTTCAACTACACTCAGGTAGAGGCGTGGGGTCGGGTGAACTTCCTAAAGTCCGGTTGTGCCTTTGCCGATCACACCACAACCGTCTCTCCGCGATACGCGGAGGAGATCCAGACGAGAGAGTTTGGTCATGGGCTAGAGGGCCTGATGCAGCATCTCGCTTTCACGGGTCGACTCACGGGCATTCTCAACGGCATCGACTACGACGTTTGGAATCCGGAAACAGACCCCGTTCTCGCTTCTCGATTCACCGCCGAAACAATCGAGGGCAAAGCTCTTTGCAAAATGGATCTTCGCGCTCGATTGGGGCTTCCCGAGTCAGAAGGACCCATTGCGGGCATGGTTAGCCGCTTATCTCATCAGAAGGGCTTTGACCTCATTCTTGAGAGCGCCGAGCGTCTCTTCGATCAGGGCCTACAATTGGTGATCCAGGGTCTTGGTGATCCGGCAATGGTGGAAGCTTTCCAAGACCTAGAACGGCGGTTCCCAAACAACTTCCGATTGGTGAATCGGTTCGATCCCGACACGGCGAATAGGATTTACGGTGGCGCCGATATGTTCTTGATGCCCTCAGCGTTTGAACCATGCGGTTTGGGTCAGATGATCGCCATGCGATACGGCACCGTTCCCATCGTTCGGTCCACGGGTGGGCTTCGAGATACGGTTCAGGATGAGTTCAATGGTTTTGCTTTCCACGAACGATCCGCAGCCTCTCTTGTGGAAGCAGTGCGACGGGCGATGAACGCCTACAAGGGCGATCTTTGGTCGACCCTGCGTGCGAACTGTTTCGCCACCGATTTTCGGTGGAACGGCCCCGCTGAGCAGTATTTGGAAACGTACCGAAGAGCCTTAGAGACTAGGAATCCGGAACGATACCACGAGCTACTCGGCGAGCGTTCCGCCTAAGACCTTCGGCTTTCGCGCGTCGAATGGGTGAGCCTTGGGTGACCTCATCCCACCGCCCTTCTGATAAATTTGCAAGCTCCACGAGAGTTGGAAACTCTTTCTGTCGCAAGAATTCTTCTACCGTCGTTACCGGTCGCCTTTCAGGCTGAGAACTCCTCGGCTGGTTGAATGGGCAGACCTCTTGGCAGATATCGCAACCGTAAAGCCACCCGTATAAATCCACCGAGTCTTCAAATTCGGCGCGATGTTCTATGGTGAGATAACTGAGGCAGAGTCTGGAATCCACCGCCCATCGATCTCCCAATCGGACTATAGCTCCCGTCGGGCAGGCCTCGATGCACTTTTGGCAGGTTCCGCACCCTCCCAGAGAAGGTTCGGAAGGCTCCAACGAGAGAGTTGTCAGGATGAGTCCAATGAAGAAGTAAGAACCCGTGCGACTGTTGATTAGGAGCGTGTTTTTGCCGAACCAGCCTAAACCCGCTTGGTGCGCAAAGACTCGGTCGAGGGTGGGAGCGGAGTCTACACAGATGCGGTGCCGCTCCTCGGGGAACCGACTTTCCAAGTGTTGCACCACTCTTCCGAGTTTCTTTCGGATGACCTTGTGATAGTCCTTGCCAAGGGCGTACCGGGCGATCTTGCCCTCAGATTCCGGTCTATGGGACTCTTGGAAGTACGGAAGCGAGAAAGCCAGCACCGACCGAACCCCGGGAAGGAGAGTGTCCGGATCGGCTTTAAGCGGCAAGTGCGCTTCCATGTATTCCATGTCCGCTTGAAAGCCCTCTTCTAGCCACTGTGAGTAGAACTGCAGCGATTCTTCGCTTGGAATCGCCGTGGACACTCCGAATCGATCAAAGCCCTCTTTGCGGGCAATGGCTTCGATCTCTTCCCAAAGTTCTTTCATGAGAACCTGTTTTGCCTAGCTGCTACCAACCCGCATTTGCAACCGAAACCCACTGATCATGGGTGAGTTCGTGAGGGCGCAACATGGAATCGACGCCCACTCCGCTGAGCGCAGTTTCCACAGCAGACTTTTCCATCCGAAGATTAGCCATGAGGTTGTTTGCCAAGGTTTTTCGCGGCTGAGAAAATCCCGCGCGCACGAACTTTTCGAAGTTCTCGGGCAGATCGACGAATCTCGGTTTGAACGCAAGGACGATGCTCTGCACTTTCGGAGGTGGCAAAAACGCTCCGGGGGGAACATCGACAACTTTGGAAATTTCGAACTCAGTTTGGAGCATAACGCTCACCGCCCCGCGTTCCCGGTTCCCGGGCTTTGCAAGAATACGAACGCCCACTTCGCGCTGCATCATGAAAACGCCGACGGAAAAATGAGCTCTCGCACCAGCGAATTTATCGAGAAGCGGACCCGTGATGTAATAAGGAAGGTTCGATACCAGGACCCTTGGGTCTGGGAGTTCCTCAAGAAGCGCTCCGAGGTCCGTTTGGAGGGCATCCGCTAGGACAAACCTAGCGGCCGGCGCCGACTCTTTGAGCAGACTTTCCATTCGAGCGTCGAGCTCAACAAGAGTTACAACGGGAAACTTTCGGGTGAGCGCTTGCGAGAGAACCCCTGGACCAGGGCCAACTTCTAGAGCGGCGGAAGCATCGCCGGTAGCTTCGATTATTTTAAAAACAACGGACTGGGAACACAGAAAGTGTTGACCCAGTCCCTTATTCGCGTCGATCCCGTGTCGACGTAGAAAACCGACCAATTCGCCTCGGTCGGCTAAGTTCATCGTG
>CAZAVC010000070.1:0-8409 GCA_964488265.1 uncultured Fimbriimonas sp. | reverse complement strand
TGCTGCACCAGAAGCGCTTTCTAGATGCCCTACGGATTTGCGGTTACGACGCGTGGCGTGCGATTATCGAGCGAGCGATATCGAGTGCTCCGTCTACGTCTAGGTGATTTCGCGCGAAGCTGGTTGTAAGGAGCTGCTCTGGAAGCGCCCAGTCGTATTTCTCACGAACCTTGTTCTTGATGTTGTCTGCGAGGTCAACGTCACTTGGTATAGGTCCCTTCAGGAGTTCCGAGAGCAACCGTGCAACCTCTTGCAAGCTTGCCTCCACGATCAAGACTTCTGGATCGGGATCGACAGTGAGTCCCTTGTGATCCAGCAGAAGACGAAGGGTAGAAGCTTCCTTATCGCCGCTCCAATGGAAGAGTAGTGTTCGAGCGCCCATCTCGATTGCACCGGACGTCAATACACCCGCTTCTGCATAGGCCGATCTTGCGTTCGTAAGCATCCGCGCTACTTCACCGTCTAAGTAGGCTGGAAAGTCGGATCCTTCCAGGATCGACTTCATCTTCTGCCGGACAACTCGGTGCACTTGCCCGGCGTCTCCGGAAAACCGAGGCGCGCGTCCACCTCGGCTTCGTCGCAAGGTGATCACTTTACGATCGTCGTCTACCTCCAAAATCACCCATCTTTTGCCGGCAAATAGGAGCGGGTCGCCAGGTTTCACGGGCGTCAAGATCGGCAGAGTTCCGATGGGTTTTCCCTCTGCACTGAGCTGATACTCCTCCGGCGTAGAGAAGGCCGCATAGAACGAGAAGTGCTCAGCAATGCGTTCTCCCTTCTTTCCAAGGAGAAGCGTTCCATCCTCCATCTGTTGAACCAGGTCGCGTTCGCGCATCGCCTTAAGGAGCAGGACGTACTCGTCTTGCGATACAACGAAGAATGGCCCACGGCGGATGAGGAGGTCGTACAGGAAGGCAATACTCGCTCCCCCTCGCTGAACAATCAGTGACATCGTTTGTTGAATGAGCGTTGAGAAGTGATAGGCAACGTGATGGGGCGGTTCGCACCAACCCTCGATCATCAGCTCTATCGAAGCAATGGAGCGAATGAGTTGAAGATGGAGCCGGTCAAGTAGATCGGACTTTGGCGTCGGCTCGTCCTCAAGTACAACTGCTCGAAGGATCGCCGCCTCACCACGCCGGCCCGACCGACCGACTCGTTGCCTAAGTGAGGCAACGGTTGGTGGGGGGCCGATTTGACCAACGCTATACATCGATCCAATGTCGATTCCCATTTCCAAAGTGCTGGTGCAGACGCAGGTGGTTGGTGCATCCTTCGATTTGAGCCGAGTCTCTGCGCTTTCCCGAATTTCTTTGGAAAGATTTCCGTGATGCGCGCAGTACTCATCAAAGATCTTCAGTTCGCGGCAAAGTTCAGAGAGCGCATCGGCATACAGCTCGACATCGCTTCTCCGGTTGCAAAAAACCAAGTTATTGTGACCCTTGGTTACCTTATGAAGATGCTGGACGAGGGAGGCGTCGGCCGCGAAGTAAGAATCTTCCTCCTCCCCATCGGTCTGGTGTTGGCTGATCCTTCGAGCGAACGCACGCAGTTGAGCTTTCAACGCTCCCGAACCCTTCTCTTCCACGATGCTGAAGTTGTCCGGTGCAGCAGGCCGCATGAAACGCGCCGCGATGTCAGGTTCTGCAAGCGTGGCCGAGAGTCCGACCCTTATGATCCGCTTCGATATGAGGCACTCGACCCTGTGGAGTAGCGACTGCAGTTGCGCCCCTCGCTCATTCCCGATGAACGAATGTACTTCATCGATCACCATGTATTCCAGGTGCGCGAATAAGTTCGCCACGTGTGACCCTTGCCGCATCAGCAACGCCTCCAGCGATTCTGGGGTGATAAGGAGAACGCCAGAAGGACTTTTGAGCAAGCGAGCCTTGGCCGATGACGATACATCCCCGTGCCACTTGTGAACCGGAGTATCAAGGGTCTCCGTCAGAAGGTCTAGTCGCTGGAACTGATCATTGATGAGTGCCTTCAGCGGGCTTATGTAGATGCACCTAACGGAGGGAGCATCTTCCTGCAGAATCTTTGTGAGAATTGGGAAGAACGCAGCCTCTGTTTTGCCTGCCGATGTTGGCGCGCAAATGACGACGTCAGTTTCTTGACTCAGGATCAGCGGGATGGCACGCTCTTGAGCTTGTCGAAGCTCAACCCACCCGTTCTGCCAGATCCACCGACGGATTTTTTCGTCGAGAAGCTCGAACGCGTTAGAGCCTGATTGTTGCGAGTCCATCGTCGTCGTCTTCTACCGAAATATCTACTGGACCCGAATCGGCGTACACCTGAGTTTGTTCAACCAAATCAGACCATTTAACGGGGTTCTGATCGAGCACGGCCAGAAAGTCTAGAAACGCTTTGATCGTTGTTCGCGGAGTTCTGAAGTAGCTGTCACCTATCTTTTTGGAGCAATGCGACATGAATGCTTCCAGCGCTTCGTTTGGAACCAAGTAGCGGGAGGGATCTCCCCCGGCAAAGACGTGGCGCAGCTTGGATAGGAGGATATACAAATCTTCTGGCGTGAGGCTCTTTAGCTTGATTACCGGACCCGTGTGATCCACGAGCGAAGAAGTCGCGAACGAATTGTCGCTCAGTCTTGAGGCCAGTGCTTGGTAGCTGTACAGTCCTCGGCGAGGGTCCATCAGAAATTCCGGTGTGCCCCCCATGAGGATGGCTAGTCCTTCACACGAGCCTTGCAAGCTGTCGTTGAGGATTCTCAATATCTGTTCGTAGTTGGCATTGCGTGCCTGAGAATTGCCTAGTTTGTAAAGGTTTACCAATTCGTCGAGCGTGACAAATAGCCCCGCATAACCGGCGAGCCTCACAAATCTAGCCATAAGCTTTAGGTGATCGTAGACATTGTCATCGTCGACAAACGTTCGAACGCCGAGAGCGTTCTTTGCATCCGTCTTTGTTGAAAACTCGCCACGGAGCCACCGTTCCGCGTTACGCATCAATTCCTCGTCATCACTTTGATGCGCTTTCCAGTACTGAGCAATAACCGATGCAAAGTCGTATCCTCCAACGAGTTCTCGGAGGGCGTGCAGTCGAGTTTCAATGACTTCGGTTGCACTTCGGCCTGAAGTCTTTGCCTCATCGTCTGCTGATGTGGCGAACTTTTGAACGACTCCGGGAAGCGCCCCACCGTCGGGTTTTGCCCGCGTCGAGAGATTCCTCATTAGCTCGGCGTAGAGGGATCGCCCTTGTCCACCCGTTGCGTGAAGTCGTCTATCGGGATGGAGGTCGGCCCGCGCAGTCACGAACTTGCGCTCGGAGGCGATCGCTCGCACGACACTCAGAAAGAACGTCTTTCCGGAGCCGTAGTCTCCAATAATGAGCCGAAATGCTGAACCACCATCGGCGACCCGCTCAATGTCTGCCAGCAGACTCTTAACTTCGACAACTCGACCGACCTGGACATGTTGAAGTCCGGTATGTGGAACAACACCGGCACGGAGTGACTGCACGATGGCATCACGATCTCGGGGTCTGATTTTTTCTTCACTCATGTTGTAACTCAGCTAAGATGTCGGGCTCGATCTCGAAGTCACCGTCTTCAATGATCAGCGGGTAGCCGCAAGTCTCAATCGCAACCTCATTGATTGACTCAATGAAGGCAGCTAGCGGCAGCCCTGTTCTAATCGCAAGTTCTGAAATTCTCTCCCGCGAAACCTGCCCTGGTACAAGTTGCCCGATACAGTCAAGAAGCATCTGCTCTTTTGAAGTACTTACTTCGAGATCTTTGTGACCACCGTCAGTATCCTCGCTCTCGAACACTTCGCGCAACATTCCGGAAACCTCCTGCGTTTGCAGCTCAAGCTCTCGAAGCTTTTCTGCATTGAGAAGCGGCTTACGCTCTTCAGTTTTGGATTGGGGTGCAGGAATGCTAAAGCCCAAGCGTTCGGTCTCTTGAATAATCAGCGCGGGTTCATCGTTGTGAATGGACCTGTAGACAGCGGTTTCATCCCAGCCCCACAGGGTAAGGATCTGGGAAAGCGCCTTGACCATCGAAGGAGTGATCTCACCACTTGATTGCACGATCTGAATAAGGATCTGTGCCGATTTGGCTCGATCTTGATCCTCGATCGCAAGAGCGGTCGATTTCACGATCTTCGCTTCACTCTGAGCAAGCCACCTTAGGAACACTTCAAGCCTCTCCGATTCTGGTGCTGCAAGTTCAAAGGCAGTTTCAATGAGAGAGTGCATTTGCCTCTGCTGACTCGCTAGCGAAGTCTGAAGGATTGACTTCGCGATAAGAGCCAGTCTCAACGCTTGGGAAGTTCTTGGAGATGGCGTACAGACGCTTTGGTGTCCGGACCTTTGAACAGCGAATCGAGCAACCTTACTCGCTGGTAAGACCATAAACCTCGGATCGGGCTCGACAACAAATCCTAGGGACGCGCACATCTCAAAAAGTGCATTTTCTAGCTTCTTTAATGGTTCTTCCCCCAATCCAAGTTGATCCTGCAATTGATCCAACGAAGGGAGAAACCCGAGTTTAGACGCTTCCTCCAAAATTCGGAGCAACTTCTGCCCGGTCTCGGATTGGTGAACCAGATCAGCCGGAAAAAGGAGAGCTGCACGGTTCTTTGAGAACGGCTTGGGATCAGGACCGATGGCTTTTGCGGCAGGAGTCAGTTCATCAAGGCAAGCAGTTGCAAGGGTTTTCAGCCGATCGAGCAGCTTTGTCGTCTCCAAAGCTCGGGGAATCGATGTACTTACCAATCGAATGCTCTTATTTGCGGCTTGATATGAGGTTGAGATTTTTGACTTTCCTGGAGCAAAGTGGACACCGTCGCCGACTATTTGTTCGGCTCTTAAAGAAAACAGATAATCTGCCTCAGCTGCACATCGGGTTGCTGCTACCTTCCCGTTGAAGCGCCTTTCCGTTTGGAACCACTCTAGCGCATGTGTCTTTGTGAACGGCTTCTTGTGCAGCGCAAGGCACGACATCCCGAGAATATCGACTGCATCATCTTGAGAAGGAAATTGCTCAAATGGCGAGGTGAACCTGATGGAATCTGGATCGACCGGCCACTGCCCCAGCTCTAACCGGCGACAGTAGCCGTGGAAAGAGAGTTCACGTGGATACCGACTGCACAGAAGTTCGAGTTCACGCATGATCGCCCTTCTTTCATCCAGAGAAACTTGGCTAGCCTCCTCTCCCATTAATCTTCTCTCAATCCCATAAAAGAAAATGAACAGGAATCCGGAATCTACTCGGCCAGTACGGCCCCGCTCTAGCCATTTCAGATAGTTCCAACGCTGGACCGGTTTCAGATCTCGATAGGTGGGCCAGTACGGAACCTCCGAATCTGGTGTACCGTGCAACACCGGCAGCTTCGGGATTATAAGAGAGGGTTCAGCCCCCTTTTCACCTACGTAAACCATCGGACTAGAGAGCAAACATCCGTGAATCTGCACAGACGTGCCAGGGCCATACCATTTGTTTTCACTCGGCTGGAGGTCTCTTGGTTTTGCCGAAGCAGGTAGGTTAAATTGAGGAGGCCGGACAACCGGGGGCTTCGGGATAGAGAAGACAACAGACCGAACCTTATCTAGAATTGTTTGTTCGTAGGTGACGCGAAACTCTTGTTGGCCGCAAGCAACAATCCCACCGTCAGGGATCAACTCTGGCTGTGAACCGATCCGCTCACCATTCAAAAACGTCCCGTTCGTTGATCCCAAATCGGCGCAATACCACCATTCGTCTCTTGAAAAGATGCACACGTGCCTTCGACTCAATAACGTGTCTTCGGGAATCGCCATGCTGTTCTGGTCGTCTCGACCAATGTCGATCCGAGCCTTCGGCAAGGCAACCTTCCGGCCCGCGTATCTGCCTCGGATCCCTTCAATAGAAGCCTTCAACGTCTTGCCTCCAATAGAGTGTAGATCGTACTGGGACCTCAAAGAAACCGAACTTTATCAAAGAAGGTAAGACTTCTAGCTCCAGACGAGGCACTGTAACAAAGCGAAAGGCGGTTTGCACTCGCGGCTGCCAAATAAGTCGGTGTCACGCACAGAGCAAGATTAGCTCAACTCACTACAAACAACGAAGAGCCCTTTCTTTCATCAACATTGTACTTTGGTCTTGACTCGCCCGCGTATGGGATGTATGGTTTGGTGTGTTCACCGTTAGAAACTCAACTATCTGTTCATTGGCGATCCTTTCCGCGTACTCAGGGGCAGGAACACGGGAAGATGCCTGCCATTTCAACATTGATCTCTTAACAAATAGTCTGACGAGTCACTTGTTCGATTCGGGCTCAGATCAGCAGAGCGGTTGATTCGTCACCAACGCTAAGGAACAAGAAGGCCCTGATCGAGAACTTCGTGGACTCGGTTTCGGCTTCGGGCGAGATCGATGCCGAGTGGCTGGTTTACGTCGAGACACGTCGGAAGGCAGAGTTGGACCACATTATCGAGGAAGAGAAGCCAAAGCCAGGAGAGACAGTTGCATTCGTTGAGGCTGCCTTCCGGAATGGGCCATTCGGACTTCGGGCACGGCAATCACGAAGGTGTTGCCGGCAACGACAAGGTTTTCGGCCGATGGAGCTAACGGGGAGAAGAAGCAACGGGTCTTAGCCAACCTAGTCGCTTTATCGAGCGATTCTTGGGCCTAGTTTCTAGAGGCAAGGAATCATGAAAGAAGTTTACTTTTGCTCGCAGTGGAGGACCTCGTGTCAGTAGCCAACATTCCGGAGAAGGTCCGAGTTCGGCTTTGGGTGATTTCGGGCGGCAGATGTGCTTACGAAGGCTGCAACGAACCCCTTTGGAAGGACTCGGTCACGATGGCGAAGATGAACGCTGCCTACATCGCCCACATCGTCGCAGATGTGCCGGATGGTCCACGTGGTGATCCTATCTTGTCTCCGCGCCTCAAGTCCGACCTTACGAATTTGATGCTCCTGTGCGACAAACACCATAGGCTTGTTGACAGGGAGGATGTTGCCGGCCATCCTGTAGAACGCCTCAAGGTCATGAAAGCTACGCACGAGTCCAGAATCGAGCGGCTAACTGCAATTTCCCCTGCGAAGTCGAGCCACATCCTGATGTATGGAGCCAACATTGGGCAGTTCTCAGCACCGTTGACATACGAACTCTGCTCACAGGCCATGTACCCGAACCGATACCCTGCATCCGACCGACCCATTACCGTGAGCTTAGCTAATAGCTCGTTTGAAGACAATCAGGACAGCTATTGGGTTATAGAAGCCGCTCAGATGAGGTCAGTCCTAACGCAGCAGTTGCGACCCAGGCTGAACTCCGGAGAAATTCAACACCTTTCCGTATTCGCGATAGCTCCGCAGCCATTGTTGATGCTGCTCGGTACAGAACTTTCAGAACTTACCCATTGCGACGTATATCAGCGACGCAAGGAGCCTGCTTGCTGGAAGTGGGAGGATCATCCGGCTGAGATGACCTATAAGATCACCGAACCTGCTGCAGATAGCGCCGGGCCGCCGGCGCTCGTATTCTCACTCAGTGCGACGATCTCCGAAGACCGAATCCACCGGGTGCTTGGGGAATCGGCTGCGATCTGGCACGTTACGGTGAATGAGCCTCACAACGACTTTGTCAGGTCTCTGGTACAGGTTGGCGAGTTTCGGCGGGTGATGAGGCCGTTGCTAGACCGTATTAAGACCAAGCATGGCGAGGCTGCGATTATGCACGTGTTCCCTGCAATGCCAATCTCGTTGGCTGTTGAGTTCGGACGAATCATAAACCTGAAAGCCGACCTACCCCTGACTATCTATGACGAACAGAAGGCGCGAGGTGGGTTCGTCGCCGCGCTAAACATTGGCAACCATAGTTCCTAGAGAAGACATTTATGCTCATACACGATAAAAACAAGCTTGCGACCGTTATCGAGGAGGCAGCTGCATCTTTGGATGTACCTGATCATGTGTATGAAGATGCGATTGTAAAATATGAAGATGTCGCAGAACACCTAGCAGACGCTTCATCTGAGTTATCTTCGCTAAATCCAACGATTTATCCTCAAGGCTCGTTTCGGCTCGGGACCGTGATTGCCCCTTGGGATCATGAGGATGATTACGACATTGACCGAGTCTGTCGTCTCGACTTGAAAAAAACGTCGATATCGCAGGCCGACCTAAAGAAGAAGGTTGGGGACCGTCTAAAGGAGCGGCCCGACCTGAAGGCTGCTCTGGAGGAATCGCGCCGCTGCTGGAGAATCAACTATGCGAGTCCTGAAGGAGCGCTTGGATTTCACCTTGACGTGCTCCCTGCAATTCCAACCGATACCTCCGCCATTGACGGAATATACATTACTGACAAAGATTTACATCGGTGGCAATACAGCAACCCAATTGGCATACGTACGGAAGCCTTCGGCGTTTGCAATCACCGTTGGCTTGCCACCTTCCATGACGG
>CAZAVC010000069.1:5600-8428 GCA_964488265.1 uncultured Fimbriimonas sp. | reverse complement strand
CGAGAAAGCAGCTCGAGCAGCCGCGGAGAAGGAACAAAAGGACTACGAGGCAGCCCAAAAGAAGAAGCCCGCCGTAAAGAAGGAGTAGAAAGCCAAGAAGCAGTAGCGCTTCCTGAGGTTGAGAGCAACTCGGCCCTAGACAGCGAAGAAGAAGGCTCGGTGACATCGTCACCGAGCCTTTCTCTATCTCCCGGTCTCTACCTTGTCGCGACCCCGATAGGGAATCTTGGAGACCTTT
Organism: uncultured Fimbriimonas sp.; assembly: GCA_964488265.1. Taxonomy (GTDB): domain Bacteria; phylum Armatimonadota; class Fimbriimonadia; order Fimbriimonadales; family Fimbriimonadaceae; genus Fimbriimonas. The sequence goes on along the minus strand of CAZAVC010000069.1, from coordinate 8,190 downwards.
CCCCTCGGGCAAGACAGACTCTGGCCGCCGCAGATTTTTGGATTGTCGAAGATACGAGAGTCTCATCGAAACTGGCGTACGTTCTCGATGTAAAGAAGCCGATGCGCGTGGCGAACGATCACACCACCGAGTTCGGGATCAAGAAAATTGTCGATGAGATCGAGGCAGGGAAGAGCGCCGCAATGGTTACGGATGGTGGCGCGCCGGGTATCAGCGATCCAGGAGCACTGGTAGCCGATGAGTGCCACGAGCGAGGTCTGCTAGTCGACGCCATCCCCGGCCCCAGCGCACCCATCACCGCGCTCATGCTCAGCGGTTTTTTTGCTCAGCGATTTGCCTTTCTCGGGTTCCTTGGTCGGAAGTCCGGAGACATTAAGAAAGTTCTCCAGCCTTTCTCAGATTCCAGCATGACCCTGGTGCTCTTCGAATCGCCCCACCGGTTTCGCGATCTCTTGGCTACGGCCCATGAGGTACTCGGTCCGCGACGGTACGCAATTTGCAGAGAGATTTCTAAAGTGCATCAGCAAGTTTTTCGAGAAAACCTGCCGACAATTCCTGAGGATCACCAGGTTTTACCGAAAGGTGAGTTCACGATTGTGATCGAAGGACGCCGTAAGTGAGTGGGAACCCGCGAGTCGTGCTAGAATCTTGGAGGTTGCGCATAGGTCTCGTGCGTTTGGAAGGGAAATGAGAAAGTTTGTATCGGTGATCTTAACCATACTCGTGCTCGCCAGTGGCGTTTTTGCCCAAGCGCGAACCGAATCAGGGGATAAGGTCTATCGACTTCGACAGCAGGACCTTATTCGAATTCAAGTTTTCAACCAGCAACAAGTTTCTGGTGAATTTGAAGTCGGCGAGGACGGCAACGTTACGGTTCCGTTTGGCGGAATTCTTAAGGCAGAGGGTCGAACGATTCCCGAGCTTGAGAAAGACCTCTACGACGTGTACGTCAAGCGCCTCAAACTCCGCGATCCGATCGTTTCGGTCACGATTGTTCGGTACCGCGCGAGCCTCGTATTCATCAACGGTTTCGTGCAGAAGCCAAGCGCCTTCCAGATTCGACCCGGCGACACCGTTCTATCGGTGATTGCGCAAGCCGGTGGCATTATTAAAGAGCGAGCTGATTCGCGACGATGCCGCCTCAAGAGAAAGTCTTGGAACGAAGAGATTCCGCTCGACCTTTACTCTCTCACTGAACTGGGCGACCTTTCTCAGAACTATGTTCTGGAAGATGGCGACACCATCGAAGTCCCTGAACTGGAAAACAACCTCGTCACCGTTTTGGGCGCCATTCAACGGCCCGGATCGGTCCCTTACCGAGAGTCCATGGTTCTTAGTGATGCCATAGGATTGGCTGGCGGCGAAATCCCTTATCGAACTCGCTTCTCGAAGACGCGAATTCTTCGCCGAGACATTCGACGAAATACCGTCCAGGTCATCAATTGCGACTTCGTCGCGTTCATGACCAAGAACGATTTCAGCCAGAACGTTAAGCTTCAACCAGGCGACGTGGTGTTCATTCCAACCTCCAACTCGCCCGACCTTTCGCAGGTTAACGCTCTGATCAACACCGCGTTCATCCTTCAAACCTTTGGCTCGCTCTTCGGAGTCCGACTCAACCGCTAAGGAGAGCACCTGAACTCGGAAAAGCGCCGACGTTGAAAAACGTCGGCGCTTTTTATTTGTTGGGGAATACTTTCCCCATTCGACCCACGGATGGAGTTTTGATGCCCGGAATTCGAAAGCCACGACCGCTGCAGCCAGGCGACACGATCGCACTTGTTTCTCCTGCCTCGCCGCTGGACCCCAAGGTTTGCGAGTTCATGATCGCTCTCCTTGAAAAAGAGGGGTTGAAGGTTCGCACTTACCCACACACGTTTACTAGAACCAACTACCTCGCCGGCTCCGATCAAGACCGTGCTTCCGACTTGATGTCCGCCTTCACAGATGATTCCCACGCGATTCTCTGCTCGCGGGGCGGTTACGGCTGTTCCCGAATTCTGCCGTACCTCGACGCAGATCTCATGGCGCAAGCGGGGAAGTTACTCTATGGCTTTTCGGATATCACCGTGCTGCACGCCCTGTTGAGCAATCGAGGGATGCCCAGTATTCACTCACCGATGGCGCTCACGTTGAACACACCTCGCGAGGAGTGGGTTTACGACTCTTTCCGATCCTCTCTCTATGGGCGAGACACCATGCACTTAGATGCCCCTGCCGCGACCTGCGTCGTCCCCGGGCAGGCCGAGGGCACCGTTGTCGGGGGCTGCCTTATCTTGCTTGCCGACCTCATCGGTACACCGGATCAGCTCGATATGAAGGAGAAGATAGTTGTTATTGAAGGGGTCGATGATCCACCCCACCGAGTTGATGCCATGCTCACGCATCTCATCAATTCGGGAACTCTCCCTTCGGCTAAAGGGATCTTGGTTGGAGAGATGACTCGTACGGATCTGCCTGAAAAAGCGGACGCAGGAATTGGGTCACGGCCCTGGCGAGAAATTGTGATTGAGCGTCTCGCTCCACTCGGGATCCCGCTGGTCATCGATTTCCCCTTCGGTCACGCTCGAAACATGCTCACGTTACCGCT
>CAZAVC010000069.1:0-5590 GCA_964488265.1 uncultured Fimbriimonas sp. | reverse complement strand
GCTCGGGGTTCGTGCACATCTCGATGCGGAATCAGCCAAACTCACTTATCTGGAGTCGCCATGTCAATCTTAGTGCCTCGAATCAAAGTGAGCGCGTTCGCAGCGGGATCGGCAGTGCTACTCCTTCTTTCCGGATTTGCTCCGTCCCCCACGATCAGTTGGGAAAAGACCATCTCTCCCGGCGTGGTCTATCGAATGGAGATTGAGAGCGAGCCCAACCGAGCGACTCATATCTTGCGGTGGAATCCCCAGTCGGTGGCGGTCCGGGTTCAGTCAACCCTTGCCGATGGCGCCGTTTATAAAGCAAACGCAGCTAAGGGTCGGTTGACCGTCCCACAGATTGCCGAGCAAACCAACGCCGTCGCCGCGATCAATGCCGATTTCTTTCCGTTTACAGGCGATCCCCTCGGGCTCATGGTGCGCGACGGTCGCCTGGTCAGCTTGCCAAATCCGAAGCGAAGCGTCTTCGCCTGGGGTCCGTCGGGAGCCTGGTTCGGGCTCTCGAAGTTCGCTGGGACTATACAAACAGAAGCAGGAGAGACCCTCACTATCGACGGGCTCAACGAGGAATGCCCCGACAACCGGATCACGCTCAATTCCGCTGATGCAGGGCTCTCGCTGACCAAAACCCCCAGCACAACGCTTGTTCTCAAGCCGGACGTCTCTGCGCTCACACCGAGCACTCAGTTCACCGCGACCGTCCAGTATCGAACTTCCGATGCAACGAGTGTCCCGGTGCAGTCGGGCCAGCTTACGCTCGTTGCTCGGGGAGAAAAGGTTAAGGCGTTCGGTTCGATCAAGAACGGCGAGAAGTTGACGTTCAAGTTGCAGACAACCGGATTCGATTGGGAAAAGGTCGATCAGGCAATCGGTGGCGGACCCACTTTGGTGAAAGATGGGAAGATGGCGGTCGACGCCGACGATCAGGGCTTTAACTTCGACTTCTACGGCAAGCGGCACCCTCGTTCGGCTGTGGGTCGAACCCAGGATGGCGATATCCTTTTCGTTGTTTTAGATGGTCGCCAAGCTCACTCCGTGGGGGCGACTCTGGCCGAAATGGCGGAACTCATGTCTCGGTTGGGTTGCCGAGATGCCATCAATCTCGACGGTGGCGGTTCTTCCGAGATGGTCGTTCTGGGCGTAACGGTCAACAAACCTAGCGATGGGACCTCCCGAGCAGTCGCAAACGCCATCGTCATCTCCGGTCCCAAGATCATCGATGAGGAACTCAAACTCAAGTGGAACTTGCCGAAAACGATGACGGTGGGAAAGTCCGCTGATCTCACCGTTCAGGACGTTGCGGGCAAGGACGTCGCCAATGCAGAGATCATTTGGACGGTTGAAGGCAAAGGTTGGATCGATCAAGGCGGAAAGGTAACGGCAACCGCTCCCGGCCCCATCCGCGTGAAAGCGGTTGTGCGTGGCACAATCTTAGAAGGAACCATCACTGCGGCAAAGTAAGCCAACGCTTTCTAGGCAGACGTAGAACAAATCAAGTCATGTATCAAGCCCCCCTCCCACCCGAATACCAAAACTTAGAAGCCGAGGAAGTCCGGACGAGGATTCAAGCGGCGAAGAAGGCGTTAGGGAGCCGACTGGTGATTCTCGGGCACCACTATCAGCGGGACGAGATCATCGAACACGCCGATTTTCGAGGCGATAGCTACAAACTCGCGAAGGACGCGGCGCGATCCCCAGACGCGGAGTACATCGTCTTTTGCGGTGTCCACTTCATGGCGGAGAGCGCCGATATCCTCACTGGAGATCACCAAGCCGTAATCCTGCCCAACCTTGCCGCAGGTTGCTCCATGGCAGATATGGCCAATCTCTTCCAAGTCCGATCGGCTTGGAAGCAGATTCATGAAACGCTGGGCGTCTCGCCAGAAGGGAAGACTCCGGTCACGCCCGTCACCTATATCAACAGCGCCGCCAATCTGAAAGGGTTTGTGGGTGAGCATGAAGGAACGGTTTGCACGTCGACCAACGCTCCTACGGCGGTGAAGTGGGCCCTTGAGCAGGGTGAGAAAGTGCTGTTCTTCCCCGACCAGCACCTGGGTCGAAACACGGGCGTTCGATTAGGCTACAACCCCGAGACAGAGATGATCGTTTGGGATCCATTCAAGCCTCTTGGCGGGAACACGCCGGATTCGATTCGATCGGCGAAGTTCATCCTTTGGAAAGGGCACTGCTCCGTCCACAGTCGTTTTTCAGTTGAGCAAATCGAGCAGGCACGCGAAACTCATCCCGGCGTTAGAGTGCTTGTTCACCCGGAATGCGAACTGGCCGTCGTGAATGCGGCGGACGAAAATGGGTCGACCGAATACATTCTCAACCAGGTAACCAATTCACCCGCCGGTTCGGTTTGGGCGATTGGGACCGAGATCAATCTGGTGAGCCGTCTCGCGAAAGAGAACCCAGACAAGACCATCTTCTGCCTCGATCCGCTAATCTGTCCTTGTTCGACGATGTACCGGATTCATCCAACCTTCTTGTTATGGATTCTGGAGAATCTGGTCAACGGAACAGTGCTGAACCGAATTGTGGTTGCAGAAAAGACGCGACACTACGCCCTTGAGGCGCTTCAGAGAATGCTTACCGTCTGCGCCTGAGACGGGGACCGGTTTTCTAGTTCCTCAAGAACCTCGGTCATCGACTCGACGAGCACAATACGAACACCGTTGGTGATTTCGGACTCAAGCTCGTCGACCTCGCGGCGATTCCCGGTCGGACAAATCACGGTCGATATTCCAGCCCGGAGGGCTGCAAGACACTTCTCGCGAATCCCACCAACCGGATCGATCCGGCCGGTAAGCCCAATTTCACCCGTCAGCGCAACGTCATTCGGCAGCGTATGGCCCCGGAAGGCGGAGATCATGGCTGCAGCAATGGCAATTCCGGCACTTGGGCCGTCTTTCGGGGTCCCCGCATTGGAGATGTGAACGTGCACATCCTTCTTCCAATCCACGGATTCGCGATCGAGTTGCATGCGAGTCCATGTAAGCGCCGCAAACGCTGATTCTCGCCCGGCCACTCCCATCGAACCCGTCAGCGTAAGAGTTGGACGATCTCCAGCAACGCTTGTGATCGCCACCTCAATCCTCACGGTATCTCCGCCGTAAGGAGCCACCACCAGGCCCGTGGCAAGCCCCGGGGAACCGGTAGTGCGGTTAGGCAGGTAAATCGGCTTCCCAAGCCATTGTTCAAGCCGGTTCCGATCAAGACTCAACGGGTACTCCTGCTCGTCCACCATGGCTGCACGGCGCGCAAGCGTGGCAAGTTCTCTTGCAAGGGCGCGAACACCAGACTCACGGACGTAATGGCGGATGATCTCTCGCAGCAGGTCGGAGTCTAGCGGCAAGTCGGTGGGCTCAAAGCCGGTCTCTTTCAGCAAACTCGGCCACAGGTAACCCTTTGCGATATCAACCTTCTCGCCTTCTGTGTAACCGTCAAAGGGAATCTCCTCAAATCGGTCCAAGAGAGCCGGCGAAAGGCGGTCGATGGAGTTTGCCGTGGCAATGAACTGCACCGCCGAGAGGTCGATCGGTAAGTCCAAGTAGTGGTCGACAAAGTGCTTTTGTTGGACAGGATCGAGAAGCTCCAGCAGCGCAGCTGAGGGATCGCCCGTGTTGCCAACCGACATCTTGTCGATTTCGTCTAAGACGATCACCGGATTCATCGCGCCCGATTCGCGAAGGGCGTTTACGATTCTTCCCGCGGTGGCGCCAACGTAGGTACGCCTGTGGCCCCTGATCTCGGCCTCATCGCGAACGCCACCGAGGGCGGCTACGGAGAGAGGTCTTCCTGTTGCGGCAGCCAGAGACCGAGCCACGCTTGTTTTTCCAACTCCGGGCGGTCCGACAAATAACAGGGCGAAGCCCTTTCGGAGATTGCCCGTTTTGCTCGCAAGGCGCCTTTGAATCTGGATATGTTCGGCGATCCGTTGCTTAACCCGGTGAAGTCCAAAATGAGCCTTGTTCAACTCCTCCATGACTCGGTCCGGGTCCAGCATCTGATCGAGATACTGTCCCCAAGGCACCGATAGAGCAATGTCCAAGTAAGTTCGAGCGACGACGTGTTCGGGATTTCCCGGAGACGAATATTCGAGTTGTTCCAGGCTAGAGCGAAGAGTCCGCCGAGTCGACTCCTCGATGACGAGTCCTTCGATCTGTTCCCGGTAAATCTCAAGAATCGAGCGCCTGCTGTCGCGGCTATCGAGTTCCCTTTGGATATGCCGAAGCTGCTCTCGCAAGAGATAGTCCCTCTGGGACTGGCTGATATCTTGTTCGACCTTCGAACGAAGTTCTTGCTCAAGCCGAAGGATTTCCGCCTCACGAGCAAGGTGCGCCAGAATGCTTTCGAGTCTTGCTTTGGCGGAAGGCGTTTCGAGAAGAATCTGTTTATCGCTCGGAGGCACCGGAAGTAAATAGGCAATTTGATCGGCAAGGGCATCCGGGGCGGTGAGATGCATGATCGTCGCAATCGACTCCGGTGGGATCATCGAGTGCTTACGAGCGACGCTCGCAAAGAGGTCCCTTACCGATCGAGCAGCCGCTGAAATTCCCTTATCGCTTTCCGTAGTGGTTTGAAAAGCGGTGGGCCTTGCCAGAATCGTTTCATTCTCTATAGCGGCCGAGTCAAAACTTGCCCGTGAAATACCGCGAAGGGCAACGCGCATCGTCCCATCGGGGAGGGTGTTCTCATGCAAAATTTCGCAGATCGTACCGACGGGGTGAAGATCCGCAAGTTCCGGAACCTCCGTGCCCATGTCCCGTTGGGCGACGGCTAGTACGAGTCGATCCGCGTCGATTGCCGACTCAATTGCGTGGCGCGAGACCTTCCGAGCGACATGAATGATTCCCGTAGCGTGAGGGAATAAAACTTGGTCCCTTAAAGGCAAAACCGCAATACGGTTTGGCATGGAAGGTGCAGGGGAGGAAGACCGTCGCGGCATGAAGACTCTTTGAAGCTACCACCTGTTTCCTCAGTCCGGAAGGGTCTCAGGCGAAGTCCGTCACCCTTACGGGGCAAAGCCGGTAACTCGACTTTATCGCCTTTACAGTTGGATGGTAGTAGTGGAATTGACCAAGTCTTTCAACTCCTCAAGTGACACTTCCGCTCCGAAAACCTGTCCGTAAGCCGCGTCGATGAGATCGAAAATTTCCAGCAAGGCAATTAGCCGCCTGCGGAGGTTTTGGGTGTCCGGATTGGGGTCGCTCTCCGGCAACTTTCCAATCACTTCCCGAATGGCATCGGAAGTGGGGTCAATTTCACGGCGCTTCCGTTCGCGGACAACACGGAGAAACATTTGATACGGATCTGTTTCGCTGACGTAGGTGTCTTTTCGATCACCCGGCTGGCGGAAGCGACGGACAATTCCCCAGTCCATCAGTTCGCGCAGGTTCATGCTGGCGTTGCCCCGGCTGATCTGGAGCCGGTCCATGATCTCATTCACTTCCAGAGGGCGACCCGTGACAAACAGAAGTGCGTGAATCTGGGCCATGGTTCGGTTGATGCCCCAGGAGCTGCTCATGCGACCCCATTCAAGGACAAACAGATCCTGAGCCTTCTCAAGATGAGTCCTCGGGTCAGT
>CAZAVC010000068.1:0-8465 GCA_964488265.1 uncultured Fimbriimonas sp. | reverse complement strand
GTTCTCATCAATGTTGGGTAGCTAGTGGCTCACTCCGTAATTAGACAGTAATGGCGAAAATGGGCTGGCAAGGCCAATCTAAAGGTCAGAAGATTCTGGCGATGGGCGTTTTTCTTATCGCTGCTGTTTTTGTCCATATGGTGAAAAGGGGTGGAATAAGACATCAATTCTTTGTCGAGATCTCAACCGAATCTAAGCAGTGGGAGACTGTTTGGGTCCGTAGTCGAATTTCCGGCTCAACACTCGCCAGTATCGAAAAACTGGAAATCAAGCGGTCAATCCCGAAACGACTTTCCCTGATGCTTCCAAGGTATCCAGGAGACAAGATGCAACTGGAAATTCTAGGGAAGGGGAAACAAATCATGGTCGTGCCCGTACATGGAGTGAAACCTAACGATGTTTTGCGAATTCAGTGGAAATGACAAATAGAGAAGGAATTCATGCCAACGATTCTTCTGCGAGCGTCCGATATGGAGTTAAGTTATAAGACAGCAATCGCCCTGGTTTGTTTGATAGCCATTTGTGGCAATTCAACGAGGACACGCGAAGACAATCAGCAACCTAAAAATGTTCAATCAAGAACGATCCAGAAACGAGACAACGGTTGGGAAGTGGCGCATTTTCAAACGCAAACCGAAACATCGCGATATAGTGAGCTCTGGGGTGCCCTTCCTAACGATGTTGCACCTGTAACCACTGACCTTCTCATCAAAAACGGAGAGATAAAGGTGTCGGTAGGTGCCAGCGCCTTCCTTGATCTGGCGCGAGTTGAACAGCTCCGATTTGAAGATCGGAACGGGGTGAGATTCCTCATCATTGAGGGAGGGGGTGATGGAACCGGCTACCGCGCCGAGCTTGAAATTCGCAAGAACGAGGTGGTTCGGCGAAAAGTAAGCTCCAGCACCTTTCCCGAGGATGCTTACGAGGAAACGTTCTACAAGTACAACAATCTGGATAACTGAGCTGTTGAACGCTGGTGATTCGCAAAAGGTAAAGGTCTACTCCTTTGACCTGATACCGACTAGGCTGGGTCCCATAAAGCTCAAACTTCCCTGAAGGACCGATCTTGATGACAGATGCCGATCTCACTCATCAATTGCCGTTCACGTTTGCCTACATATACGACTGGTACGACGGCCCAACCGCTGGAATCGCGATCGACGCGAACGGGCAACCCGTCGCGTTCCACGAGACCGAGCGCATTTATGAGCCCCTTTGGATAAGGAGATTTCTCCTCACCTCAATCACCCGTGCTGAATACGATGCCGTAGTCCTGCAATATGGCCCCACACCTTCCCACCCGAGTGAGGGTGTGTTTATGGAACCTGAACTGGTCACTGACGAGATGGTCAGTATGTTCCAGCGAACCGCCAAAGCAACGGAGGGAACGCTGGTAACGTGTCGGTACAGCCAGACTTGGGAGCTACTTGAAAAGCGGGACCTTACTCGTGAGGAACTAGCCACGGTGCTGGAACGGATCTCGTTCTTTTGGCAAGATTCCGACTCAACGCTCCAAGGTTAGCTGGAACGACGCCCCAAGAGAAAGACAAGCAACAGAACTGCCCCGACACCAAAACTGCCGCCCAGCACCCATCGGGTGTCTAATTCCGACCGAAGATGGATGTGATCGTGCGGCGTTTTACTCGCTTCTGCTTGCTTCATTCGTCGCGCTTTTTCACGCTTGGCGGCTTCAAAGATGGAACTTCTCCTGAGGTCGAAGGTGAAGGTGATCTGCTCCTCCCCGCGCCCGTCTGTTGCCTGCTGAATACCCGGAGCGAGTTTCTCTAATTTAGGGATAACCGGATTGACAATTGGCTTGCCGATAAAGGTCCTTGTGAGTGCAGGAGTTCCCCCGTTTTCGTACATGGATTCGTAAACGATTCTCCCGGGCATCGGAACTGGCCCCGTAGAGTAATCCGAGTACTCCGTGCGTTCAATGCTCTTTAAGAGCGCTTCACTTAGCCGACCGTCCTTGAATTGAAGAGTTGCAGGTACATACTGGGATGAGACAAGCGAGGCTCCAAACATGCGAGCAGAAGCCCGCTCACCTTCGAAAGCAAGATCAATGAAAGAAGGCATGGATGCAAATTGAAGAGGGAAAATCGGTATTTGGCCGCCGCCCAAACTATAGGGTTCTTCTGATTTCTCAATCGTAATCCCACCTCCGTTGAACGGTCGGCCAACGGCAATCCCCTTTTCAAAAATGAACCAAGATGCAATTTCGTTCTTCCATCGGCGCAACACAAATATGCGACCCTTCTCCACGATGATCGTGAATGTTCCGGTTCGAGCACGCACCCTGGGCGAACTCTTAAGGTCTTTCAAGAAGTCGGAAGCGTACTTGGCGGTGATCTTTCCATCTCGCACCATCTGCTCATATTGAATTTCCTTCTCCTTCACTATTCGACTCCAATCGTCTTCGGATCTGTTTAGAAGCTCCCGAACCTCGTACTCCATTCCAAAAGCAGGAGTGCGACTGTTCACGGTTGGAATCTCAGGTTGGATTCCTTGACCAACAGAAATGGCGGTTGATGTGACGAAGCAAAGAGGAAGAAGCCCTTTAATCATTTTCTGATAATCCTATTTAATTGCAGTTTGTTCCCAGTGTGATTAGTACCGGTCTAAATAGGATTCGGTTACCCTTGGCGAGAGGTTGCGCAACGCATCAAATGGGCTGGAATCGGGTCGGAACAGGTTGTGCAACTAGGACCTAATGCCCAACAGGCTGTTTGGAACAACTTTCAGTCCCCGAACTCTTCGAGCACCTGGACCTCGATTCCAATTGACGCGATAATCTCGCCGACCCGCTCGCACTCTTCCTTGCCCGCGTAGTGCACGGTGGACTTGCCCAAGTGGTCTATCTCCCACGTCTCCAGTTCGGCCTCTTCCACCGAGCACTGGGTGGCAACCATGAGAATAAAGATCACCTCGTCGTAGGTGTTGTGGTCGTTGTTGTAAACCACCACCTTCCATCCGCTGCCGCCCGTCGATTCGGCAAGAAGCTCTTCGGGCTTTTCTAGAATGGAGGGGGCGCTCATCACAAGGGGTGGAGAAGCTGGAATCGGAAACGGAAAAGGATGGGGCTCAGTCGTCCCATTCGGGGCAAACGTCGGTTTTAATGCCCACCGATTCAATCACTTCGGCGGCGGCTTCGCACACTTCTTTGCTGGCAAAATGCACCGGAGCCTTGCCGTAGGTGTGGGCCTCCCAGGCTTCAATGCCCGCCTCTTGGTCGTCGCAGCCTGTGGCGCGCATCAGCGCATCGATCACTTGATCAAAGGTGTTGTGATCGTTGTTGTAAATCACCACCATCCACCTGCCGGTTCCGACCCCGTTTCCGAGCTCGATTTCGGGTTGAGCGAAGGTTTGACTCATCGATCTTATTTTATCTTGAAGTGGCAACGTATCACACGAATCTGATCCGCCGAAACCCGCCTGAGTCTCCGAGGGAGCTTCAAGACATCCCAGACTTTCAAGACATCGCAGACTTTCAAGACATCGCAGACTTTCAAGACATCCCAGACTTTCAAGACATCATAGTGCCGACACCGCCGTCGGTGAAAATCTCCAACAGCAGGGAATTGGCGACCGATCCGTTGATGAGGTGAACCGCCTGAACGCCATCTTTCAGCGCGGCAATGGCCGCCTCCAGCTTTGGAATCATGCCGCCCTCAGCTCGCTTCCCGGCGATCATCTGCTCTGCCTGATCAATGGAGAGCTTGGTAATGGTCGATCGGTGATCGTCTCGGTTGCCGAGCACGCCGTTGGTATCGGTAAGCAAAATCAGCTTCAGCGCGCCAATCGCGCCCGCAATCGCGGCGGCGGCGGTATCGGCGTTGATGTTCAGCGGCTCGCGATTCGAGTCCGACGCCACCGAACAAACCACCGGAATGGTGCCCACCGCAGAGAGATCCTCCAGAATCGACGGGTTCACCTGCAGAATCTTGCCTGTGCGACCCAGGTCTTCGCTGATCGGCTCGCCGATCAGTAAATCGGCATCGCGACCAGAGAGCCCCACCGCTCTTCCGCCCGCCTTTTGAATCGCCGCCACCAAAGACTTGTTCGCCCGGCCCGCAAGCGCCATTTCCACCACTTCCATCGTGGCGTCGTCGGTCACGCGGAGTCCTTGATGCACCTTTTTCTCAAGGCCCACCTTGGCAATCCACTGGTCGATCTCGGGTCCACCGCCGTGCACCAGAATCGGCTTGATCCCCACCAGTTGCAGAAGAATGACGTTGCGAATGACGCCGAACATGACGTCTGGGTTCTTCATTGCCGATCCGCCGTACTTCACCACCACGGTCTGACCGCGGAAGCGTTGGATATAGGGAAGCGCCTGATTAAGGACGTCGCCGCGCATATCAACCGAAGGATCAACGAACATGAGAACCTAGTATGCCCAACGCCTTAACAGCGCGTGCGATCCGTGTCAAAATCAATGCACGCATCCGCGTGGAATCGCTAGTATTCCCCCCGGGCGCGACCCTCGAACTTCCATGGACATCCTGCGCCTTCTAGACGACCTGAACGACCTTGCTACGGAGCAGCCTCGAACCCTGGTGAGCAAGCTCACCTGGGGCTTGGACAAAGAAGAGATTGCCATGCAAATCGCCAAGGTGCGCGCATGCCTTCCGCAGGAAGTTAAGGCGGCAGCCAGCACGGTGCGAGAGTCGGAGCGAATCCTGGATTCCGCTCGAAACGACGCGCATATGACCTTGGAATCGGCGCGCAAAGAGGCCGATCGAATCATTAACGAGGCAAAGGCAGATGCGGATCGGATTCTGGAACAGGCTCGTTTGCAGCAAGAGCGCATGACCTCGGAGAGCGAGATTCTGAAGCTCAGCAAGAGCCAAGCCGAAGCGATTCGAAATGAGGCCGAGCGTCAGGCGCAAGAAATGCGTCGCGGCGCCGAGCGCTACGCCTTCGATATCCTGGTGCAGATGGAAGGCGTGATGGGCAAGGTCATGCAGAACATCGAGAGCGGCAAGCGCGAACTGCAGAAGAACGAGACCCCCGCTCCGGCACCGGTCGGCGGTCGAGATCGCGCCCGGGTTTTGTAAATCCTCAGTCCTGAAGCGAGATTAGAATGAACCGAAACCAATCGCTTCCAGCCATCCTTGCGTTGGGCAGTGTGCTGATTCTCAGCGTCGGAGCCACGGTTTTTTTGAGCGTCCCGTTGAAGGCGTATCTTGGCGTGGATCCCGTGTATTTCTGTTGCGTTGCGCTTGGCCTTATCTCTCTTCCCGCAGGGCGCGAGATTGGGCAGCTGTTGCGGCGGCGGACAGATTCTCGACCAAACTAGCCTTTCAGAGCTATTGTTGCGCAGTGGCGAATCTCATCTAAAAATCAATAGGAAGGCGACCGCTCTCGTTTAGCGTGGTGAGCGGGAGGTGGGGTAACTGTACTTGGAATAGTCTGCGAATCTCGTGGTCGCCGTTTGGCCGAAAGTCTCCCGAGCTTTTTAATCTGGTGTCGATTGAGGTGAAGAGTTCGGTTTCGATGCTTTGAGGAAAGTGGAGCCCCTCCACGACCTCTCTTAAGAAGAGGAGCGAACTCCGGTTCCGTACAGACTCCTCTCCTAGTTGAAGCATTACGGTTGAAGCGTCCTGAGCCGTGAGGGCTCCTTTACGGTAATCCCTTGTCAGGCTTGCAACTCGCCTCATCAACTCCTTTTCCTGCTTTTCAAACTGTTCCTCCCCGGGAATCGAAAGCAGAGAATCGAGTTCCGAAAGCAGCCGAGGAAGTTGATCCTGCGCCTCTCCTTCTCCGATTGCCGTCCCCATAAAGTGCAGGGTTGACTCGGAATCAAACCCGACGACGCTCAAGTCTGGAGCCAACGCCCGGGCTTCCTCCCGGTGACCCATCGAGGCGTACTGGCGGAAAGCAGACCATATTTCTCCCATTGCGTGGAGGTAATCGATCTGAATAGCCTCGGAAAACCATTGCTGATCCCGGCTTAGGGACTCCCTCGGTCGCTCGAAGCGGTCTCTAACACCAGGAAGTTTGATCATGTTTTCTTATCAGATGTTTTGATAACCCGCGCAGGTGCTCATGGCTCGAACGGAGGTTTAGATTCTGCAAATGGGTCCAATCCAGGAACTCGCCCTTTCCCATCCTCTGCTGAACTCCTTCTAAAGAAAATGGCTCGAAAGACTGTAGCCCCGACCTCCGCAAGAAACTTCGAGATCGCGGGTTCCCAGCGAATGAGTACAAAGAACACCAGGAGTCCAGTCCACATTGTGACGACTAAGGCAAAAACGGGATGGTGTTCAACGCTTCTCTCGTAGTCAACAACAGACGCGTAATCCTTCGGGTCGGGGCGGCTTATTCGTTCAAGGAACTTAAACTCGAGAGCCAAAGCAAATTGAATCGAGAATGTATAAAGAAGCATCCTCATTCGGTCGTTGTCTTGCATCTTCACTCACTCCCTTTCCGGGTCTAGGGCGGGAGACCACTCCGGTTTCGCGGCCGATGTTGGTGAGTCCCCAATAGATTGTAGGGCTATTTCGTGCAAACAGACAAACTAACGTCACCTGGTGCGAGTTTGGTTAAGCACAGAACCAAACTCGCACCGAAGACGATCCGGCGCTGTTAAACCAGCTTCCGACGAACGCCGTTGCGCTCGGTCCAGCCCTGCTCGTCAAAGTAGTCCAGCAAGGCGTCGGAGAACTTTCGAGAGGTCTTCAACGCGTCGCGAGCATCGCCCGGTGCAAAGAATCCGGTGCCGATCTTCTCGCGCAGTACCTCTCGATTCATCTCTAGCTGCTGAGGGGTGTAGTACACGCCGTCGGCTAAAACCACAATCACACCACGAAGCGAACCCAGTCGGATCATCTCCATCACCGCTTCTTTGGGCGCTTCTACCGTTTTTGCGATCTCCATCGGCGCGGGCGGATGCAACCGACCGTCCAGCATCGCCATCACCACTCGATCCAGCAACCGTTCTTGCTTCGGCGATAGATAAATCTCTTCCGAAGGGAGCCGAATGCCTGCGTCCAGCTTGGCAATCACTCCCCGCTCCGACCATTCGGTAACGGCACGATGCACCTGCTTTTCTTCGACCATCCATCCCGCCATGCGAGCGACCTCCACCGGGTCGTACGCTAACGCCCGCTCATCAGCTTTGTGCGCTGCCTCCAAAGCCTTCAAGAATCGAGTCGTGAGGGTTTCAAACCCTTCTTCAGTCACCCAGTAGCCGGCAAAGCTCATCAGCTTGCCTTCCGATTTCAAGACCTCAAAGCTATCGCCTAGAAACTGAACCGACACCCCAAGGTGCTTGGCAACCTGTTTGGTGTCGCAACCAATCTCGTGCTTTCTAATGAAAGATTCGATGTAGTCGGCGAGCTCGCCAAGGGTGGCGAAGTCGATGGCTTGCACCTTCGGCGCGTTGTTGTCGTCAGAAGGGGATGGTTCGCGTTGAGTGATATTAATCTTTCAGTGCCTCGTATTGTCTAAATTCGATCTCGCCGTCTCGGCAGATCCACATGGGGAATTCGGCGGCGGTTGTGGCTGCGCCCACTTCGCCTTTCAGGTTCATTGCTAAGACCACGCAGGCCATTTGATGCGATTTCGGCTGTCGGCGGCGCATTTGGCGCACCACTGCTTCGCACGCTTCTTGAGGGCTCATGCCCTGACGCATAAACTCCACGGCTCTAAACGACGCGCAGGCTTTCCAAAGCTCTTCGCCCCAGCCCGTGGCTCCGGCGCAACCCACTTCGTCATCGGCGTAGATTCCGGCGCCAACAATGGGGGAGTCGCCCACTCGACCCGGTTGCTTCCACGCAATACCGCTTGTAGAAGAAGCCGAGATGACGTGCGGAGTGCCGTCTTCTCGCATTTCCAGGCCGAGCATGGTGACCGTGTCGTGCGATTCTTCCAGTGAGTGAACGTACTCTTCTTTGGCGTTCCCGCTCTTCCACTCTTCGTACCGTCGAACGTTCTCCTCGGTCATCAGGTTTCGGGGTTGAACGCCTTGTTCAATCGCAAATCTGCGAGCCTGCTCTCCGGCGAGCATCAGGTGCGGAGTGCGTTCCATCACCATTCGTGCAATAGAGATCACGGGGGCAATTCCACGAACCGCGCAAACCGCTCCGGCGCTCAAGTCTTCGCCGTCCATCATGGAAGCATCGAGCTCGAGTTCGCCATCCGAGTTCGGCAAAGATCCCAGACCGATCGCAAGCAAGGTTGGATCGAGTTCACAGGCGGCGAGCCCGGCTTCCAAAGTTGAACGAAGATCGGCTCCTTCCGAGCGTGCTTTCCATGCGGCTTCAATGCCTACTTTGCCCGGATCTTCCCAGGTTGAAACAAGGACGGTCACCGCTATAGAGTACCGGGCGAACGAGAGGGTTCGTTCTACTCGCGCTTGGGTTTCGGACCTGCTGCCATCAATGTGGCGTTGGCCTCAGGAGATAAAAGCGACTGAAAATCTTCTACCAAACGCTTGGCATCACTTTCAAAATGATACG
>CAZAVC010000067.1:8264-8634 GCA_964488265.1 uncultured Fimbriimonas sp. | reverse complement strand
CCGTCCGGGGGGGCGACGGGACCGCAGGCGCGGCGGTCGCGGGCGTCGAGGGCGGCGCGCAGATCGGCCGGCGTCCAGGCACCCTCGCCGACGCGCTTGAGGGAGCCGACCATCGAGCGGACCTGATTGTGCAGGAAGGATCGCGCCGAAGCACGGATCTCGATCACGTCGCCCGCCTGCGCGACGTCGAAGCGGGCGAGCGTGCGCAGCGGGCTGTTGGCCTGGCACTGGACGGAGCGGAACGTGGTGAAGTCGTGCCGGCCGAGCAGGAGGTGCGCGGCGGCGTGCATGGCCTGGGCGTCGAGCCGTTTCGCGACCCACCAGGCATGCCCCCGCTCCAGCGCCAGAGGCGCGCGGCGGTGGACGATCC
>CAZAVC010000067.1:0-8254 GCA_964488265.1 uncultured Fimbriimonas sp. | reverse complement strand
CGGGCATCGAAATCGTCGGCGACGAGCGCCGCGGCCACGATCGCCACACGCTCGCCGGCCAGTTGGAGATGGGCGTTGACGGCATCGCGCACCGTGTCGTCCGGCCACCGCTTCGCCAGATCGATATGAGCCACCTGTCCGGTGGCGTGGACGCCGGCATCGGTGCGGCCGGCGCCCCGCAAGGTGAGATCCTCGCCGCAGAAGGCCCGGAGCGCCTGCTCGATCGCTGCCTGCACGGAATGCTGCCCGGCGTCGGGGCGAGAGATCACCTTTCTGATCCGCATCAAGGCGTTCCCGTTCGATACCAACTTTGGATTTGGTCGACAGGGTCAGCCGCTCGGGACGGGCACGGGTCGAGACTTCTAACCTAGTTTTTCGAAGACCAGCCCGTGGCGAAGCGCCGGCTCAGTTCTTCGGCACCCATGGGTGACATGTGGTGATAATCGCTCCACCATTCTTCATTGTCAAAGGCGTAAAGATCGGTTCCGAACGGGTTCGCGAACTCTAGGCCCTTGTCCTTTGCCAGGGCTTCCAACCTCCCTACGAAATCGGCAAAAGCTTCGGGATTTTTCCACTTGGATGGGTGCTCGGGCATGGGAACGATCACCCACCGAACTCCGCGCTTAGTGGCAAGCGCCTTGGCTTTCGAAAGAGCAACCTCCAGGGTCGGAAACGCGCCGCTCATGCGGTCGCGGGTGTTGCATTCTGGTTGCTCCAGAAGACTCGGTGCGATCTTCCGCGTTTCTGACAGCATAACCCTCGTTGGACCAAAACCCTCGGCATCCGTTGGAAACGTGAGGCCGTTTAGGGGTTTCAGAGGCACCGCGAGGGCGTTAGACATTGCGCCGTAGTACTCAGCCATCTTCGACGAATGAGTCAGCTTCCAGACATTGTCTCCAAGTTCCTGACCCGCTTGCCAAGACCTCTCGACGCGCCCTTTCGATAAGGTGCTGCTGTTCTCGGCGGTGACCTCGCTTACGGCCTCCTCGCCTCGAACAAACTGAACCACTACTTTCGGATTGGCGTTAGTGAGAAGCAACTTCTCGGCCATAAAAACCACTTCGTCAGGTTGCAGAGCCGAGAGACCAGCGTTAAAGACGGAGGATTTCGTCCCTTGCCCACTCCATACCTGCATCATGGTTTTCGGGACGATATTGGTTCGCACCACCGAACTGCCCACCGCAAGGACATCCACCGGTCCACCCGACTTCACGGCGGACTCAAGTTTCGACAGGCGATCGCTCACTCCTGCGTCGTAAAAAGGCTTCGGTTTCGGGGCCAGTTTTGCCACCAGGGGGATGCGTAATCCAACCTCGTAGGTGACCACGGTGAGGCCGAGAGCAAGGATGATAGGTTTCAGCGAAAGTTGCTCCATGGTGGTCTCCTTAGAACTGGAAGTAGATGAACGGCTGACTCGGTAGGTCTCCGCTCGCGACAAGGCAGACAAGCATCACGAAGGCGAAAGCCGTTGCCCAAGTTGGCTTGAGACCAATGAAGAACGGGTCCTTGTTTCGGAGCTTCTGCGCGAGATCGGGCAGAAGGTGCAGAACGATGATGATAGCAGTGGGCACCAACCAGTAAACGCCTCCTGCTAGACCGCCCGACACGAGTCCTTTTAGGTACTGGGCCGTGACTTGCTCACTCGGGGATCGGAAGAACAACCATGTGAACGTCGCGAGTCCAAAGACCAAGAGAGGCGAGGCCACTTCTTGCAAGAATCGGTTGGTGGGAAGTTTGAAGTTGCTCTCTTTGTAGAGGTGATACAGACACAGGTAGGAACCGTGCAAGAAGCCCCAGAACACGAAGTTCCAGCTGGCCCCGTGCCAAAGCCCACCGAGGGTCATGGTTGCCATGAGGTTGAAGTAGGTGCGGAACTTCCCTTTTCGGCTTCCACCCAGCGGAATGTAGAGATAGTCGCGCAACCAACTGGAAAGGGAGATATGCCACTTCTTCCAGAAGTCGGAGATGTTCTGCGAGAAGTAGGGGAGATCGAAGTTCTTGATGAGGGAGAACCCGAACATTTTCGCCGATCCACGCGCGAGGTCGCTGTACCCCGCGAAGTCGTTGTAGATCTGGATGGAATACAAGAGCAGTCCACAAAGGAGTTGAACCTGGTTGTATTGGGTCGGATTACTGAAGGTCCGGTCTGCCAAAGCCGCCGCGCTATCTGCCACCACCACCTTTCTAAAGAGACCGACCAGGATTTGATAGATGCCTGTGACGATATCGTCTTGGCGATAGGTGCGCGGGTTGGAGCATTGTGGCAGTAGGCTTCCCGCTCTGGCGATGGGACCCGCAATCAGCTGGGGATAGAACGCCAGGAACAGAGCCAACTCGGAGAAGTAGTTAGTTGGCTCGAGCTTCTCTTGATACACGTCCACCACATAGCTGATGGTGTGGAAGATGTAAAACGAGATGCCAACGGGCAAAACAATGCCCAGAGTAAAGGCGTCGGCTGAACCTCCAAAACGCGCCAGGAGAGCCATGAAGCCATCCACAAAGAAGTTCGCGTACTTGAAGACGGCAAGGGTGCCCAAACTCGCCACCACGCTGATGACCATCCACCGTTTGGCTAAAAGCGCATTCCCCGTTGCTTGAGCCTTTTTGATCGCGAGGGCCGGGTAGAAGCCGATCGCCGTGGCGAACACCATGAGACCGAGGAATCGCCAGTCCCACACTGCGTAGAAGGCGTAGCTCACGGCAACGAGAAAGAGGTTTTGGTGCCGAAAGTTCAATCGCCAGTAGACCAGAGCGGTTACGAGCAAAAACCCAAAGTAGTGGAGGCTATTGAACTGCATGGTGCGTCGACGAAACCAAAACCGAAACTGAAAGCGGAACCCTTTTTAGAATCGGACTATTCTGCCCAATCATCAATGGAAATGGCGCAACGAGCTTCAGAAAACTTCGGTTGAACCCACCTTTGATCTCGGCCCTACGCGAATGTCCACTCGACGGTCCTAGCCACGGGAATCGAAACGCGCGCGTCGGAAGGTCGACCCTATATTCGCGATCATCTTGTGGATCGAGGTGAAAACCGGGTTGCTGGCCCCTTCTTCTGCCGTCGGATTTCCAACCGCCAACAAAATGATGAGCGGGAATCCGACCGACGGGTACACGAAAGAGTTTCCGGTGAGGCTCACGATGAGCAGGCTCGAAACGAGCAGGAAACCGATCGCCGATGCCTCGCGAACTCCGGGTGCCGGGTGGAAGGATTTAAGGGCAAGACCGATGAGGGTGGTGACAACGGTGAAACCAAAGAAGATGCACCCGATAATGCCGTAGCACGCCAGGATCATCAGATAGAGATTATCGATAACGAGCCAAGTGTAGTTATCGATGTATTGGTAACCCGTTGAGATCATCAGGTTGGAGTCCGGCCCGATTCCTGTCCAAGGTCGAATCTGCAAAATCGGACCAATCTGGTTCCATGCAAGTTGTCGCGCCGCAATGGTGATGTCGTCCGCACTGAATCCTTTCAACGCATAACCCATCCTCTCCGGAAAGAGAATGAAGGGCACGGTCATGAGAAGCGCTCCAGACAGACCCGCCGCGATTCCGATACTCGGGTTACGCTTGATTTGCATCAAGACAATCGCTCCGCCCACGAACAGGATGCCACTTACGTAACAGGTTCGATATTGA
Source organism: uncultured Fimbriimonas sp. (assembly GCA_964488265.1). GTDB lineage: Bacteria > Armatimonadota > Fimbriimonadia > Fimbriimonadales > Fimbriimonadaceae > Fimbriimonas. The sequence goes on along the minus strand of CAZAVC010000067.1, from coordinate 4,612 downwards.
GCAATGAGAACCACCGAGGCGAAGAAAGCTATTGCGAGCCACTCCCAGGTCTTCAGGGAACGCGTTACGAGCTTGGAGCCGATCAGAATCATTCCGATCGTAGCCTGGTTCCCGAGTTCGAACGAGTAGTTGCTCAATCCTGTTGGACGGAAAAGCGTTCCGAAGAAGCCCGATAGCGAGAGAGCCATCGCGAACGGAACCTTAAACAACTGCAGGAATCCGATGACGCCCGAAAAGGCATACGCTCCCAAGATAAGGGTGTAGGCGTACTTGCGGACAAACTCAGAAGACCGAGTTCCAAGATCGATCGAGAAGAACTGAACGATGTAATGGAATATCCAGAGGATGTGCCAGCCCCAGGCGTTACCGAACGATCTTCCCAGTTCGCCGTTAACGGAGAGCGTGCAGATGACAATCCACCCAGCCAGCGTGATGAGACTGAACGCGCTTGCTGAGATTCGCCCTGGAATCCGGAGTGCCCAAAGCCCGAAGAGGACGTGAAAGAAACCGGACAGCGAAGTTAGGTAAACGAGTGACCAGGCGAAGTCGGCAAAGTATCGGAACGGGACCAAGCACTGGGCCATCAGCATGGTGATGTTGAAACAGGACCATGCCGTGTACGATCGCTTCATCGTCGCCATTCGGCGACGAAGATTTACGCTCTCGTTGATCCGTCTTCCCGGAGCGGATGGAGCTGCTCCGGGAAGGGCGTTTATCTTTGCCATGCTGGTTGATTAGGGATTAAGCGCGTTGGATGACATCGCCGATACGAGAGCCAAACGGCTCTTCGGCGGCGCTTGCGTTTGCCAGAACGATGCTCACCGTCTTCGCTCCCGATCGGTTGAGGATTTCCTGCGCAATCGGAATGGAGCGATAGGAGGTTGTTTTCGCACTGATCACCAAAGCGATTTCGTCCACCATGCTTGCCAATCGGGCTGCGTCAGAGAAAACATCCACGGCCGGAGCGGTGATGATGACCATGTCGAATTGTTCGTTCAACTGCTCCAGAAGAGCATTGAGGTGAACGGAGTTGAAGTCGAGCAATCCACTCGTCGTATTCGATCCCGCAGGGAAGAGCGAGAGGTTGTCGTGACTAGTGGCGACATAGACCTCACTGGACTCTCCAGGTAGAACGGTTCGACCGAGGACATCGCTTACGCCCGTATGGTTCGACTGATTGAACAGCTTCGAGAGGCCCATTCCCCGCAGATCGCAGTCGACAAGAATGGTCCGCGCACCCGTTCGTGCCACAGCAACGGCGAACTCAGCCGCCATTGGAGCGGATTCCACGTCCATGCCCACTGACGTGAACATCATTGCCTTTGGTCGATTCTCTTTGGCAAGGGTCGAGAACGCCATGTACCGGAACGCTTCAATCGGTCGGAACTGGGCATTTCCAATTTCACCAACGTGCTTGCGCTGCAGCGGTCTCGGAAGAGCAGGCACCGACGCGGCAACCGGAAGGTTCGTGAGCTCGCTGAGCTGCCAAGAGGTGTGAACCGGAAGTCGGAAGGACTCCATGGCGAACGAGTAGGCGAGACCGATAAGGCCACCCACCAAGGCCGTCAAGATGACCCATCGTCGTACGTCGGGAGCGACGGGTTCGCGAGCTTGCTCAGGAACGGCAGGCGAGATGATCGGAACGGCTCGACCTTCGACCGATGCCGAGAAGTTGCTGAGCGCTTCTTGCGTCTTCAGGTAGTTCTGCTCGAGCGCTTGGCGGTCTCGAAGAAGCTTTTGAGCTTTCATTTCGTCGCCAGGGAGCATCGAAACCTCCGCTTCTCGTTCGGCGATTTTTAGATTGAAGCCCGCGACCTGAGCGATCAGTCTATCGACGTCCGCTCGCGCGCCGGCGAGCTTGGCTTTCAGCTCTTCACGGATCGGGTTGAGCGATTGGACCGAACTCATTCCTCGCTGCTTCGCAGAGGATTCAGCGACGCGGAGACGGGCCTCGGCTTGCTTTACTTTCTCGCGGGCCTTGGCGACTTCGGGGCTGGTATCAAGGAAAATCTTGCGGAACTCATCGAGTTCAGCTTGAGCGTTGGCAACCAGACCTCTGGCGGTCTCGATGCTGGAGTCCAACTGGGTGGACTGAGAAGAGTTGGTGAACTGTGGCTCCTTGGCAACTTGCAGGGTCAAAGACTCGACCATGGCTCGGGTTGCGTCTAGTTCCACTTCGGCCTTCATTCGGGCGCTTCGGAACTCTTCAAGAAGTTGAGTTGCAAGTTTGTTGCGATCGGCAAAATCCGCGACCTTCTTGGTCCGCTTCAGGTCTTCGTACTCTTTGTCAACCTGAGAAAGCTTGGCCTTCGTCGCTTCCATCGTGGCCGTCAAGGCCGTGAGGGTGTCTCGGACCGAGGTTCGTACCCGCTCTCGTCGAATGTCCGAGAAGGCGTAGGCAACGTTGTTGGCAATTTCCGCGGCGTCCTCACCGGAGTAGGCGCGAACTTTAACTCGAACAACCCGGGTTTGGTCTTGGGCGTAGCTGTTGATGGCAGGAGGAATCTCGACGTCGTACATCGGGAAGAGGCTCACGAACGTTTCGACGGAAGCAAGATCTTGCTTACCAAGCTCGTTAGCCGCTCGCGAGAGTCCTTCTCGGAAGACACGGTTTGATCGAAGAAGTCCAACGTCACCGTCAATGCTGGAGTTCAGCGAGGGCATCAATGATCGACGGGCTTCAATCGGAAGGCTCGCATCCATGGCAATCGAAGGGTTGCCAATTTGGAGCTCCGTGTAGGCCTCGTATACCTTCGGCATCGAGTTGCCGACGAAGTAGCCAATCACTGCCGCGATCAGCAGCATAGCCAACGACCTTCTCAGGTGGACTTTAAACATTCAATATCTTCCTTCGATTCCCCAGCGCAAACTCCGCGTTCTTTGAACACGATGCTAAGACCAGTCTCAATTCTATTATCAAACAACGTGCCAAGTGGAGGTTCCCGGTGTTATCGCGGGAATCTTCTTGTTAAATCACGGTTGCCAATTCCTAATTGTCGGTTATAAATCCCGCTTTATTCGTACTTGTTCCCAATTCCATGCCGATTCGATGATTTTATCGATCTCGGTCCATTGGGCTTGCCAGCCCAAAACCTCTTTGGCTTTGGAAGGGTCGGCGTACAGTGCGGGAGGATCACCCGCCCGGCGAGGACCGTATTTGACGGGAATCTCCCTTCCGGTAACTCGACGTGCAGAATCAACAACCTGTTGGACGGAAATACCGTTCCCGGTGCCAAGGTTAAGTTTGGTCGATTCGCCACCTGCCACCAGGTAATCCAATGCTCGCACGTGGGCATCGGCCAGGTCCGAGACGTGGATGTAATCGCGCACGGCGGTTCCATCTTCCGTTGGATAGTCCGTGCCAAACACCTCGATGTACTCTCGCTTGCCCAACGCCGCCTGCAAAACAATCGGAATCAGGTGCGTTTCCGGATCGTGGACTTCACCAATCTCTCCGTCTGGGTCGTCACCACAGGCGTTGAAGTATCGAAGAGCCACATAGTTAAAGTCGTGACACCGGCTGTACCAGTGGAGCATCTGTTCGCCGATAAGCTTCGTTTCACCGTAAGGATTGATCGGCCTTTGGGGCATATCCTCTCGAATCGGCGTTTCGTTCGGCACACCGTAAGTTGCGCACGAACTGGAGAAAATGAAGTTTTTCACCCCTGATTCGATGCACCGATCGAGAAGCGTTTGCATCGCCGTGACGTTGTTTCGGAAGTATTTCCCAGGATTCGTCATGGACTCGCCGACGTAGGCACAAGCGGCGAAATGGATCACCGAGTCAATGTCGTGCTCGTCCAGGATTTGCTTAACGTAGGCAGAATCTCCGGCATCGCCGACGTACAGCGGTCCGTACATGGCAGCCCAGTCGTGCCCCATGGAGAGGTTGTCTAGGACAACCGGCTTCCCTCCTAGCTGCGAAATCCGCTTACAGGTGTGGCTTCCAATGTAGCCGGCACCACCGATGACCAAGACGGAACGAGAATCCATGGACAGCTCTATGTTACCGGGATCGTTGAGTAGCCCGAAGAATCATGCACCGCAGGTTCATGACTCGGGGGACCATTTCTAGTAGGCGCCCTTTCCGGAAAGGACCGCCTTTGGAGTCTTGACCAAGATTTTGACGTCGGTCGTAAAACTCATCTCGTCGATGTAGCGGTTGTCCAGAGCAACCATTTCTTCAAAGCTTAGGTCGCTGCGACCCATGATCTGCCAGTAGCAAGTAATGCCTGGCTTCACGGAGAGTCGTCGCTGAGCAGCCTCATCGTAGTGACTGACCTCACTAGGAATCGGAGGACGGGGTCCCACGAGTGACATCTCGCCTTTCACTACGCAGAGCAGTTGGGGCAGTTCGTCCAGACTGTACTTTCGAAGCACTCGACCCACCGGAGTGACTCGCGGGTCATGCTTCATTTTGAAAATGGGGCCGTCTTTCTCGTTGAGCTTTTCAAGCTCGGCGCGGCGTTGTTCGGCATCAATGTACATGGTGCGGAACTTGGGGAAAAGGAAGGTTTCGCCGCATCTTCCCACACGTCGGCTCATGTAAAGAGCAGGACCCTTACTCGTGGTAACCACCAAGATGTACACCACAAGAAAAAGTGGCGCGAGG
>CAZAVC010000066.1:0-8819 GCA_964488265.1 uncultured Fimbriimonas sp. | reverse complement strand
ACCGCTAAATGAAAAATACATGAAAAAAGGGACACGCCCAAAAAAGCGTGACGGGGAGACGAAAAAGAACCCCGCAGCATCGTGTTGTCGCGGGGTTCTCTACGTGCCAGAACGCGATTCTTGCTACTTCACTTGGTCTAAGTAAGGGACGCCTTCCTTCACCCAAGGCTCGGCTTTGGTGCCCTTAAGGTGAACATCCAAGAAGTGGCGCAGTCGCTTGGCGTAGTCCAGCTGATTGGGCCGTCGAGCCAGACCGTGGTTCTCGCCCGCGTACACCAACATCACCATCTCTTTGCCCATTCGGCGCAGAGTGTTGAAGTAGAAGATGCCTTGCGACCAGTCGACCGCGCCATCCTTGTCGCCGAAGGCAACCAGGATCGGGGTCTGCCGCTTGGTGGATTGCCAAACGGGCGAGTTGTCGAAGTAAGCCTTCGGGTCCTCCCAGAATGGAACCCTCATCCGACCTTGACCAGACTCAAAGATCACCGCATTCGCCGTTCCCGAGTTCCAGTAGTACGAGTTGTACATCGAGGTCAGTTCGGTAAGAGGGGCACCGCAAGCGCCCACTGCGAACTTCTTGCTCACGGAGGTGACAAACGCGGTTTGATACGCGCCCCATGAGTGACCGATGAGTCCAACCTTGGCGGCATCGATGTCTTTTTCCAGTTTCAAGGTCGCGTCTACGGCGGGCTCCAGGCACTCAAGGGCCGATTCACCGGGGCGATTATCGCGATAAGCGATGTCTGGCTTGAAGACGAAGTAGCCGTTCTGGATGAAGTGCTGCTCGTTGTAAGCGCTCCATTCGGATGGGTATAAGAACGCGTTCCGCTCGTCGCTGAGCCGTTCGTAGATGTAGGTCACCATCGGATACTTGGTTCCCGGCTTGTAATCGGCAGGATAGTAGAGCGTGCCCTGAAGCTTCACTCCCCACTTGCTTTTGAAAGAAACGCCCACCCGTTTGCCCCACTGGTAGTCGCTTAGCTGAGGATTGGTCTTGGTAACGGGTTTTGCCGCCGAGAACTCGCCGTTGGTGATGTACACGTTCGGAGATTTGTCAAAGGAAGACATGGTGAACATGTACCGATCACCATCTTTCGCCTTGATGAGGTTGCCAAGAATGGCCTCATCGCCAAAGAGCGGCTTCAACCCACCCTTGCCGTCGCTCAGGGCGTACCCTTCTTGCTTCGTCTCTTTATCAAAGGCGGCAAAGTAGAGCCGGTCGGTGACCTTCGGAAGTTCTTGATAGCCCGCCTCAGGGAACATCATGCGATACTCCACTGAGTCCTTGCGGCCCGAAGTAAGGCGAGTCATTTCACCCGTTTCGGGGTTTGCCATCCAAGCATCGAACTGGTCGTAAACCATCAGTGCCTTGTCGCCATCGAACCAGCGTGGGAAGGCTGCCGAAGGCTTGTTGACCACAGTGTGATCGTCTTCCGCGTCCTCAAAGGTCACCTTCTCCTTGGGCGCAAGTTTCGTCAACTTGCCGGTGGAAAGGTTGAGTGTCCACCAGAACTTATCGTGGTAGACGGCCACATAACCGCCTTCCGGACTCGGAACCATTCGACCCGACCCGAAGAATCCGAGTTCGTAGCCTTGGAACACCTTCTTAACCGCACCCGTCGCCAAATCGACAACTTCGAGATCGGCCTTGTCGACGCCGTTCGTCGTTGGTTTTCGATAAGTCTCGTAGCGGACGTTGACCGCTTTGTCGAAGTTTTTGGTCAGAAGGGTGTTGTTTCCAAACCGTCTGGCGGCAGAAAGCTCATAGTTTGTCGCTTTCATTAATTTGCCCGAAGCCGCTTCCCAAACATAGGTGAGCGAAGTGCTTCGAGCCTGATTAGCGCGCATTTTCTGCAGAGGAATCGGGTCGATGTCGTTGGTGCTCCAGACCTCTACACCGGGCTTATCCTTGTCGGGCGTTCGGTTGGTTTCACGATCCTCCCAAGGCACCAGTCCGATGGCAAACTTCTTGCCATCTGGAGAGAGATCTACACCGCCGGCTTCGTTGATGCGCATTCCCTCTGGGAAACCGGGCGTCTTGGCCGGATCGAACACGGTTGAGTTGGTCGTAAGACCGCTACCGACCTCGACTCGGGTGATCTTGTGGTTGTTGCCGGCCTTCTTCTCGTTCTTCACGGGCATGGCGTAGAACGCGACGTCGGCTTCCTCCGCCCATCCAAAGGCTACGGGAGCGTCCTTATCCGACTTCAAAGTCTTTACCTGTGCCGTCTTCAGGTCGATGAGTTGCAGAGTCGTGTAGCCCGAACTCGTTCGAACTTCGGCAAGAGCCAAAGTTTCTTCCTTGTTCAGCACAGACCGAGAGACACTCGGGAGAACGAGGAGTTCTTCGCCCTCTGGGGTCATCAGTACAAGGTCGGAAGGACCTGCTGCCGGAGGTCCGCTCGGACCGCGACCACCGGGACCGCCGGGTCCACCGCCGGGCCCTCCAGGCCCTCCTGGCCCACCCTCAACGCTTTGGCGGTTCACCAGCAGCGTGTTGCGACCCTTCAGAAATCGGAACGACCGCACATCGTCAAACACCTTCTCCGTGCCCTCTGGGAGAATCCGGACGCTTAATTTGGTAGGTACGGGTCGGCCTTGTTCGATCATCTGATCGACCATCTTCTTGGGCGGGTTCATCAGAACCGCAACATATTTGGAATCATCCGAGAATCGGTAAGTGCCGCCGTTCGCGTAATCCCATCGAGCGGGTCCATCGTTGTTGCGGATGGTGACCCGACCCTCGCCGTCGATGAGAGCTATCCCGTACGCCAACCATCGACCGTCGTTCGAGATTTGCGGTCCCAACAGACGCTCAAAGGACTTGTAATCCTCGACCGTCATCTTTCTTGGACCTGCGGGCTTGGCGTCGGCAGGCTTTTGGTCTTGCTGTAAGAGCGGAAGATCAGAAAGGAAGGCAACCTGCGCGGTAAGCGTGCCTGCGTAAGCCGAAGCTCCAAACACAACGGCAAGCGCGAGAGCAAAAGGCGAGCGTCTCATCTTGCGATTCTACAAGGTAGGGCGAGAAATCCAAGGGGGGAGGAGCCATCAGAAGGCAATTCCGTTTCGTTTAGCATCATTTGATCACGATAAGCATTCAAAAACACGAATGTTCATTTATCGACAAATTAGAATTTGATTGGTAATCTGGAACCCGAGAGAAATCGAAGATGAAACTCAATTCCGCTCTAACTGTCCGGGGCATGTTCCTCGGAATCGTTGTGGCTTCGTTGTTTGGCCTCGCAGGCTGCAACTCGGGCGGCGGCGAGAATGCCGCACAGGGAACCGAAGCTCCCGCTCCTAACCGATCCACGGATAAGCAAACCATCGCGTTCGTGACCAATAACGCTTCCGACTTCTGGACCATTGCACGGAAGGGAACGGAAAAGGCGGCAGGGGAACTTCCCAACTTCCAAGTCGAATTCAAAATGCCGCAAGACGGCAATGCCGCTACGCAGAAGCAAATTCTTGAGGATCTGGTTGCAAACGGCACCAAGGGTATCGCGGTTAGCCCGGTCGACCCCGCCAACCAGGTCGAAGACCTGAACAAGATTGCCGATAAGACCTCGTTGATCTGCCAAGACAGCGATGCGCCAGACAGCAATCGACTCTGCTACCTCGGCACAGATAACGTCGCTGCGGGTCGCATGGCGGGAGAAGAGTTGAAGAAGGCTCTACCTAATGGCGGCAAGATCATGGTTTTTGTCGGCAAAGCCGACGCGCAAAACGCCAAGGAGCGATTCGATGGTCTCAAAGAAGCCATCAAGGGTTCCAAGATCGAGATTCTTGACCTTCGAACGGACGACACCGACCCGGCTCGAGCCAAGCAGAACGTCGCCGACGCGCTGGTGAACACCCCCGATCTCGCAGGCTGCGTAGGTCTCTGGAGCTACAACGGTCCGGCGATCGTGAACGCTGTCAAGGAAGCGAAGAAGGAAGGGAAGGTCCAGATCGTAGCCTTCGATGAAGAAGAAGACACCCTCGCCGCTGTCAAAGATGGCATCGTCTTCTCCACCATCGTCCAACAGCCTTTCGAGTTTGGCTACCAAGCTACGAAGCTTCTCGCCAAGATCATCGAGGGCGACAAGACCGCTATCCCGGCGGACAAGAAGATCATCGTTCCAACCCAGGCGATCAACAAAGAGAACGTCGAAGAGTTCAGCAAGAAGCTGGCCGAGCTCAAGAAGTAATTGTGTCGACTCCCTCGTTACTATCCATAAACGGGGTCACCAAACGCTTTCCAGGGGTACTTGCCCTGGAAGGCGTTTCGCTTCGTTTGGAAGCAGGTGAAGTGCTCAGCATCATCGGCGAAAATGGAGCGGGCAAGTCGACGCTGATGAAGATCCTCGGCGGCGTTTACATCGCCGATGCCGGGACCGTTGCCATTGAAGGCAAAGAAGTTTCCATCAAGACACCGGCGGACGCGCTGGCCCAAGGCGTGCGAGTCATCTACCAAGAACTCAGCGTCCTAGAGAACCTCACCGTCGCCGCAAATGTGTTTCTTGGCCGAGAGCCAAAAAAGGGTCCCTTCCTAAATGAAGGCAAGATGGTGGAGGATACGCGCGCCATTCTTGCAAGGCTCGGCTCAAACATCGATCCCAGTACCCTCGTGGGTCGCCTTTCGCTTGCGGAGCGCCAACTTGTCGAGATCGCCCGCGCGCTCTCGATGAACGTCAAGATTCTCGTCCTAGACGAACCAACCAGTTCGCTCACCGTTGAAGAGACCGAACAACTGCTCAACCTCATTCGCGATCTGCGCAAAGACGGGGTTGGAATCCTATACATTTCTCACCGACTGGACGAGGTGAAAGAGATTTCAGACCGCGTCGTGGGTCTGCGCGACGGGCGCAACGCGGGCGGACTGAGCAAAGAGGAAATTTCGCATGAAGCAATGGTTCGACTCATGGTGGGTCGCGATATCAAACGTGAGCGCGTCGCCCACACCATTCCAGCCGATGCGCCAACCATGCTTTCAGTGGCCGGTGCCGCCACCGTTCGATTCCCGGAGTCCGTTGTAGATCTGGAGATTAAGGCGGGTGAAATTGTTGGAGTCGCGGGTTTGGTCGGCTCAGGGCGTTCTGAACTTGCCCGAGCCCTCTTCGGCATTGATCGCTTCGCCACTGAGCCCAACATTCTGGTGGATGGCAAAAAAGTTAAGTTGCGATCAAGCCAGGACGCCATTGAGGCGGGCATCTACTTGGTTCCAGAAGACCGACGGGGTGCGGGCATTACGGTGGCGTTCTCCGTGAAGCAAAACGTATCTATGCCCTCCTTAAAGGAACTGAGAAAGGGATTTTCGGTGGATGGCGAGAAAGAAGCCGCCTACGCTCAGGAAGCCGTTGAGAAACTTGGTGTAAAGACCGCAACCATTGAAACAAAGGTCGGCACGCTTTCGGGCGGAAACCAACAAAAAGTGGTCATTGGGCGTTGGTTGATGAAGGGCCCGAAAGTGCTCATCTTCGACGAGCCAACGCGTGGAATCGATGTTGGCGCGAAGGCAGAGATTTACTCGCAAATGCGCAAACTTACCGACGAGGGGATTGCGATCTTGATGATTTCTAGCGACATGGAAGAGGTTTTGGCGATGAGTGATCGGGTGGCGGTTATGCGAGAAGGACAGATTATGGGGATTCTAGAGGGCAACTCCGCAACGGAAGAACAGGTCATGACTTTGGCGGTCGGAGGTCAACTCTAAATGACTGCAAAACTCAAGTCGCTTGTCGGTAAAGAACTCGGAATTGCGATCCTTCTCATCCTTTTGGTTGCGATCAGCGCCACCATCAACCCCAACTTCATCAGCCCGAACAACCTGCAAAATACGGGCAATCTCATCGGCATTTACGGAATTTTCAGCATCGGTTTGGGTCTCGTCATCATCACGGGCGGAATCGATCTCTCCGTAGGCTCGCTCTTCGCATTGCTGGGCGTCATGTTCAGCATTTGGCTCACCAAATCTGGATTGCCACCTGCACTGGCCTTCTTTGGCGTTATGTTCCTCGCTGCCGGAATTGGACTCGCGCATGGCACGCTCATCACGAAGGTGAAGATGCAGCCGTTCATTGTCACACTCTGCGGCCTCCTTCTTTACCGAGGCCTTGCGCGATACATTGCGGACGACAACACCTTGGGCTTCGGCAAGGCGGAAGGTTTTGAGTGGTTAAAACAGCTTTCCACCGGAGCTTTTCTCGGCGTTCCGAACCCGCTTTGGGTCTTGATGGTCGTCGCGACAATCATGTTCTTCGTGTTGCACCGCACGTCCTTTGGTCGCTACCTTTTTGCGGTGGGCGCCAATGAAGAAGCGGCTCGATACGCGGGCATCCCGAGCGCGCGAATCATTACGATTGCTTATGTGCTCTGTAGCCTTCTAGCCGGACTCGCATCGGTGCTTTTGGGCTTCTACACCAATTCGATCTCGCCTTCTGCGCACGGCAACTTTTATGAGCTATACGCCATTGCCGCCGCGGTTTTGGGAGGATGCTCTCTACGAGGCGGCGAGGGCTCCATCATCGGAATCTTGCTCGGCACAGCGCTTCTCCAAGCCCTGCGGAACATGGTCAACCTGCTCAAGATTCCTTCCTCTTTGGAATTCGCGGTGATGGGCGTGGTGATCCTGCTCGGTGTCCTCGCCGATAGCTTGGTGCGAAAGAAGAAGGTCTAGGCGGCAAATACCTTGATCAGCCCGGCGTCAACGGGTCGCAGAATGTGCTGCAAGCGCTCGTCCGAGTTGATCCTCTCATCAAGCCACATCTCGTGATTCTCGGGATCGAGCATCACAGGCATTCGGTGGTGATACTTCGCCGCAACATAGTTGGGGTTGCAGGTAAGAATCGCGACGGTATCCAACTCTGTGCCGTCCGCCGCGATCCACGTGTCCCAAACTCCGGCGAACATGAACAGCTTGGTATCGGCCCGCTCGAACCGATACTTCTGCTTCACCTTCTTTAAAATCGTGTGACCATCTCCAAACAGATCGGGCTGGTATGAAGCAAGGACCTCTCGGTTTTCAAGGCGCCACTCGAAGTAAGCGGTCGCTGGAAGAAGGCAGCGTCGGCGAGCAAAGGAATGCCGAAACGTGTTCCTTTCCGACAAGGTTTCGGAACGGGCATTGATAAGTTTTGCGCCGAGGTCCACCTTAGACCAAGAGGGCGTGTATCCCCACCGCATGTGGGTAGCGACCACGTTCTTATGCATCGAAGCGACCACCAGAACGGGGTCCGTAGGGAAGATCTCTTGGCGCGGGGCTATGCCCGGCTCGAACGGCAACCCAAAAGCGTCAATGAGCGCTTGAGAGTCGGCTGCCAGTTGAAACCGGGCGCACATGGCATCCCTTTACTCGACAACGCGTGCGGCACGAACCGCTTTCAGCGTGTGCCCGGCATTGCGGAGGTGGTGATCCAGACTGAAAATGTGAGCGACCTCTTCTTTACTGAGGTTGGCTTTTACGTCCGGATCGTTCTCGACGCAGGTCTTGAAGTCGTGCCCTTCCCACGCCATCGCCGCGTTTCGCTGAGCGACCTTGTAGGCGGCGGCTCGGCTGAGACCTTTGCCCACGAGAGTCACCATAAGGTGCTCGCTAAAGACCAAATCGCCCATCTTGCGGAGATTCCCTTTCATGTTTTCAGGGAAGACAACCAGTCCGCGAAGAATGGTGGTGATCCGCTTCAACATGAAATCGGCAAGGTGGAACGAATCGGGGAAGATCACCCGCTCTAGGCTCGAGTTGGTAAGGTCGCGTTCGTGCCAGGTCGAAACCGATTCCAGCATCGCATGCGCGTTGGCTCGAAGCAATCGAGCGAGTCCGCAAACCGTTTCACTGTTCCATGGGTTGCGCTTGTGAGGCATTGCGCTCGATCCGGTTTGACCTGCGGCAAACGCCTCTTGAACCTCCAAGATTTCCGTTCTCTGCAGATTTCGAAGCTCCGTGGCGATTCGCTCCAAGCCTGCGCCCATCAGCGCGAGGCAGTTCAGCAGGTGAGCGTGTTTATCTCGGTTGACGATTTGCGTACTGGCAGGCTCGGACTTCAGGCCGAGTTTGCTCAGCACGCGGTTCTCCATCTCCGGTTCGACAATGGCGTGGATACCTACGGCTCCAGAAATCTTGCCGTATGCGATCTCTGCCTTTGCCGAAGCGATGCGCGCAATGTTGCGATCCAACTCCGCCAGCCAGTTCGCGCACTTGAATCCAAAAGTGATCGGCTCGGCGTGGATTCCGTGGGTGCGTCCGATTTCTGGCAAGTCCTCATGCTTCTCGGCGAGATCTTCAATAACTTCTCGGAGAGCGCGTGCAGACTCCAAAAGCACGTCGCAAGAGTCGCGAAGCATCATGCCCAAGGCTGTATCGATGACGTCGTAGCTGGTAACGCCAAAGTGAATCCAGCGACCCGCAGGTCCAACGTTCTCTTCAAGATTTCTTACAAAAGCGACCAGATCGTGCCGAGTTTCTTTCTCAAGCTCGTCACACCGTTCCAGGGTGAAGGTCGACTTTTGCTGAATCTCAACCAAGTCTTCAATAGGAATGACTTTCTCTTCCGCCCAACCTTCACAGATGGCGACCTCTACTTCTTTCCAGCGCTCATATTTGGCCTGGCGGCTCCAAATCGCGTTCATCGCGGGGGTTGTGTACCGATCGATCATCAAAGCAGAGGATACCGGTTGCGTTAGGGAAGAAAACTTTCCCAACACGGCCTGCCCGTCTTGGCGGACTCGGCCAATTCGGTTAAGGTAGGCGTGCCGATGTCAATTCTTGTCGCTGCCTCGCTTGTTGCCACTCTCACGACTGGATTTCCGATTTCGGCTCCGCAGGGCACCTTTACCCCTGG
>CAZAVC010000065.1:0-8869 GCA_964488265.1 uncultured Fimbriimonas sp. | reverse complement strand
CCGCAATCCACGCTTCAGGGCGAGGCGCCCTTAACATTCGGTCGGTAGACTCCAACCCTTCCATGGTTGTTCTGGTTGCAGATAAGTTTGAAGATTCGGGGTTAGAAGGGCTCAAAAAGCTTGGCGTTGAAGTGCTCTACGAACCGCAACTGAGCGGCGACGCTTTGGGGGAGCGGATCGAAAGTTCCTCCTGCGATGTTTTGGTCGTTCGTTCCACCAAAGTAACCAGAGAGATGATGAACGGGCGCATGAGCGCGATCATTCGCGCGGGGGCGGGTTTCAATACCATCGATGTGGCGGCCGCCAGCGAGCGGGGTATCCAGGTCACCAACTGCCCAGGCAAAAATTCTCAGGCGGTTGCCGAGCTAGCTTTCGCTCTTATTCTTAGTCTCGACCGCTTTATCCCAGACAACGTCATTCAGATGCGGGAAGGGAAGTGGAACAAGAAGCAGTTCAGCCAGGGGCGCGGACTCCACGGTCGAACGCTCGGATTGATTGGGGTCGGCAACATTGGCCAAGAGATGATCACCCGCGCCAAGGCGTTCGGAATGCACGTGGTGGCCTATTCGCGTTGGATGACCCCCGATGTAGCGGCGGCACTCGGCATAGGTCGAGCCACCTCCATCATCGAGGTCGCCAAACTCAGCGACGTGATCTCGGTGCATGTTGCGCTCACGCCAGATACCAATCGATTCCTCAACAAGACGTTCTTCGAGGCCATGCGACCAGGTGCGCTGTTCATCAACACGTCACGAGGCGAGGTGGTCGACCAGACGGCCTTGCTCGCGGCGATCGACTCAAAGGGCATCCGTGCAGGACTCGACGTTTTTGATGACGAGCCGGAATACGGCGAGGGCGAATACAACGGTCCGCTCAAGGATGCGGTCGGAGTCTACGGCACGCACCATATCGGAGCCAGCACTCAGCAAGCACAAGAAGCCATCGCGGCGGAAGTCGTGAGAATCGTGCGAGAGTATCGCAATGCGGGTGTGGTTCCGAACGTCGTGAACGTCAAGCGGGCCGATGTTGCCACACACCTGCTGGTCGTTCGACACCTAGACCGAGTCGGTGTTCTTGCTCACATCCTTTCGGTGCTGAAGAGTGAAGGGGTGAACGTACAAGAGATGGAGAACATCATTCTTCACGGCGCAAAGTCGGCGATTGCTCAAATCTCAGTCGATCGGGCTCCGACTCAAGATGCGCTACTGCAAATGAAGATGAACGAGAACGTGTTCGACGCGTCCGTTTTTGCCATCGAGCGGCCCGCCGAGCCCGAACCTACGGAAGAATCTTTGCTAGAGTAGAAACCACCCCTATTCAAGGGGGCTTATTTGCTGGGTTGCGAGCACTGGTTAACGAGCACTGGGAAAGTAAACTCTCCGGGTGCTCGTTTCCGTTTCCAACGTAAAAAAATCCTTCGGTCCGGATGAAATTCTGACCGGGGTGACCTTCCGCCTGGAACGAGGCGAGAAGGTCGCGTTGGTCGGTCGGAACGGCACCGGCAAATCGACCCTTTTGAAGCTCTTGGTTGGTCAGTATCAGCCGGATGAGGGAGCAATCGTCTTCCAACGAGGCGCCAAGATCGCCTATCTCAAGCAGGAAATGCCCGTTACCACGGGGCGAACGGTTTTGGAAGAAGCAGAGAAAGGCGCAGAAGAGCGACTTCATCTTCTCGACCGTCTTGAAACACTGAGCAAGAAGCTTGAAACAACCGAGGAAGCAGACCTCGACGATCTAGAGGAGTACGCCATGCTCCACGAGCACTTTGACGAGGCGAGTGGATTCAGCGCCGAACGGGATGTTCGAACGGTCCTTAAACGACTGGGCTTCACTGAGGATGAGTTCGATAAGCCCACCGACGTTCTTTCGGGGGGTGAGAAGACTCGACTCGCGATCGCACGCATCCTACTTGAAGAGCCGGATCTGCTCATCCTCGACGAGCCAACCAACCACCTCGATCTCCAAGCCACCGAATGGTTGGAAAGCTGGGTGACGCGATATCACGGCGCGGTGCTTCTGGTTAGCCACGACCGAACCTTCCTTGATCTCACGGCTCAGAGAGTCCTAGAGATGCGAGACGGGTCCGTAACGGCCTATCCGGGACCGTTCGGGAAGTATCTCAAGCTGAAAGAGGAAGAAGAAGCGCGGCTCACGGAGGTCGCTCGGCGACAAGACCTGGAGATCGCCAAGATGGACGAATACGTTCGGCGATTCATGAACTCGCAACGTACCGCTCAGGCACGGGGTCGACTCAAGCAAATGAATCGTCTCATCGAGAGCAAGGTGGAGGCTCCCAAGGGCGAGAAGGGGATCAAAGGCGGCTTTGGCGATGCCAAGCGCAGCGGCGATCTGGTTTTGGAAGCCAAAAAGCTGAATGTCGGCTTTGTGGACGGTGGGGAAGAAACCACGCTGATTCGAGATCTGGATTGGACGGCAAGAATCGGCGAGCGGTGGGGCATCATCGGGCAGAACGGTGCGGGTAAGTCGACGCTGATCAAAGCGTGTATGGGGGTGATCGAACCTCTCGATGGGCAAGTGCGGTTGGGTTCGAACGTGGTAGCCGGCTACTTCACCCAAGACGCATCCGATCTTGATCCCGAGCAATCGCCATTGGACACCCTGGTCTGGGACGACGACATGAAGCCCGCCGATGCGCGAAACCTTTTGGGTCGCTTCCTCTTACAGGGGGACGATGTCTATCGTCCAATTCGCACCCTTTCCGGAGGAGAGAAGAACAAACTCTCGCTGGCGAGACTCACGAATCTCAATCCGAACCTACTGGTTCTCGACGAGCCCACGAACCACTTGGACATGGCCTCGCGAGAAGCGCTGGCCGAGATTTTGCGAGAGTACAAAGGAACGTTGCTCCTCATCTCCCACGATCGGTGGCTCCTTTCCGAAGTGGCAGATCACATTCTGGATGTCCGCAAGGAAGGTGTCATCCAGTATCCGGGCGGGTACCGAGACTATCGAGACCGAATGATGAAGGATGCGGGCCAATCCTCGGCATCCTCAACGCAAATGCAAAAGGTGGAAGAAGCGAAGCCAGATGAGTTTGCCGAGTTCGCGGGCTTAAGCCCACGGGATGTTTCCAAGCAACTTGCGGTTCGCCAAAAGGAGCTTGCCGAGGCCGAGTTGGCAGTTGAAAAGGCGGAGAGTCTTCTCATCGAGATCGAGAGAAAATTGGCCACTCCCGGTGGAGGTGACGATGTCTTCGAACTCTCCAAGAAACACCAGGAAACCCAGAAACTGATTCAGCAATGTCTTGCAGAGTGGGAAGACCGCACTCATCGCTTGGAACGTCTGGAAGCTTTCCAAGCAAGCTTCAGCAGGGCCTAACACTAAAAAGCACCGTCAGCCTTCCCAGCCTGACGGTGCCTGATCTGTTCGTGGATCGTTATTGAAGCTCGGCTTCTTTCGCGTAGACCGCGTTCAGAGCGTTAATGGACTTGCTCAGCGTTTCAACGGTTGCGGCTGAATTCGCAAAGGTCTCAAGCGCCGACTTTAGGTCGGTGCTCACGCCTTCGGGCAGAGAGGCGAGGGACTCGCGGATCGACTTCTGCATTCCTTGGATCAGCTCTTCAACCTGGGTCTTCACGTTCGCGTCGTTCAAGAGCGGCATGAAGTTGATGGTTGTAGAAACAATGACGCCAACCGAGAAGTTGTAAGCCATTGCGCTATCGGTTTGCTGGTAAGCCGATGCAAGGATGTTGATCGTCTCCGTCATCTTGGTTCGGTTAGCCGCCCAGTCGATGGTGCCCTTCTCGAGGTTGCTGATGATCTCTTTGAGACCGTCGGCGATAGGCGTGTCCTCGAAGGTGCGAACGAGTCCGCCCACGTTCTTCATCGATTGCTCCTTGTCCTCGTTTACAAGGGAAAGAAGGGCGTTTTGGAATTGGTATCCAAAGTAGAACGGAATCGCGCGAGTCTTCGCGTTAGGTTGTTCCACTAACAGTGTTCGCCGACCTGCTTCGCGCTTCGGAGCCTTGGAAGCGGCGGAGTTCTTTCGAACTTGCTCGCGAAGTTTGGCTTTTTGTTGGGCCTTTTGCTTGATGGCGCTTGCCGTCTTTTGGGCGGCTTGTCCTACGGCGCGGGTTCGAGTGACGGAATCACCCGAGTTTGACAAAAGTGTTTGGGCAGATGCCAGCGCGGTGAGCGCAGCAACTGCAACTCCTACGATGGCCTTTATTCGATTCGCAAGATTGCGGTTCATAGACATTCTCCAGCATAACAGACGCACTTCTATTCCGGTCAGTACGGTGTTGTTAGGAAGACAAACAACAATGGGTCCTCTGGCGGAGACCAGAGAACCCAAGGTGTGCTCCAAAGGGAGGTGGGGCGGGTCTATGCGGGCGTAGAGTGCCCTCTTCCTTTCTGGGCCCGAATGTTCAGCATTTCTACAATCACCGCAAACGCCATGGCGAAGTAGGTGTAGGCCTTCTCAACGTGGATCGCGCCTGCTTCTGCAACGAGGTTTGTACCGATGAGCACCAAGAAGGCGAGAGCCAGCATCTTGATGGACGGGTGCTTGTCTACAAACTTGGAGATGTGCCCGGAGTAGACCAGCATGAATCCAACCGAGATGATCACCGCGGTGATCATCACTCCGACGTCTTTGACCATTCCAACCGCGGTAATCACCGAGTCGAGCGAGAAGATGATGTCTAGCAGAAGGATTTGACCGATGACGGTGGCAAAGGTCGCCTTGACTTTGGACGCGTTCGTCTCTTCGTGCCCTTCCATTTTGTGGTGAATCTCCTTCACCGATTTATAGATGAGGAAGAGGCCACCAAGGCCAAGAATGAGGTCGCGACCGCTGATTTCAAACTGCTCTTTGTAGTGCTTAAGCGCTTCACCATTGAGCGTTGCCGCATGCTGCTCGCTAAAGAACGGAAGTGTGAAGATGGGCGCGGTAAGTCCAACTAGCCAACCGATCGAGAGCAGTAGTAGGATGCGCATGACCAGCGCAAGAGAAAGACCGACAATTCTCGCCTTCTCTCTTTCTGCTTCGGGAAGTTTGCCCGCAACAATCGAAATGAAGATGATATTGTCGATGCCGAGAACGATCTCGAGCAACGTAAGGGTCAAAAGACCAACGAGAGCCGCCGGATCAGAAAGCCACGCCATTTTGCGGGCAGTGTACCGACGACTCTCGTTATTTTGTTGTTATTGACGATTTGCCGTGAACTAGATTCTGTTATTCAGCATCTAGTCCGACCATTCGTCGGAGGTTATCGACTTCTTGCTTGCCAAGAAGAACGCACTCTCCGGGTCGCATTCCCTTCACGTTGAACGGTCCAATCTTGATTCGAGTGAGCTTGTCCACGGGGTGACCGATGGCTTCGCACATCAGGCGCACTTGTCGCTTTTTGCCCTCGTGAATCGAGATTTCCAAGGTGGTCCGATTGCTCTTCTCTTCTTGGTGAATCACGGTGACTTGAGCGGGAGAGGTCTTGCCGGTCTCGATGAAGACGCCCTTTCGGAGTCGATCCAATCGCTTCTCGTCGGGAATCCCTTCCACTACGGCACGGTAGGTCTTTTCAACCCCGTATCGTGGGTGCATGAGTCGGAGGGAGAGATCGCCGTCGTTCGTGATGAGGATCAGTCCGTCCGTGTCCTTGTCCAGGCGACCAACCGGCTTCAGTTGAACGCCGTAGTCGGGAAGGAACGTTGAAATGGTGGGTCGTCCTTGAGGGTCGCTCAGGGTTGTCACCACTCCTACGGGCTTGTTCAGCAGCAGGGTGTACTTCTTTGCGATGCCAAGAATCTGTCCGTCGACTTTGATCTCGTCCTCGGCCGTAACCTTGGTTCCGAGTTGCTCGACCACTTCGCCGTTGACCTGAACGCGGCCCTCGGTGATAAGTTGCTCAGCGGCTCGGCGAGAGCAAAGACCCGACTTTGCGATTCGAACATGGAGTCGGTCGCTGTCCTCGTAGGCTTCGGTCGCTTCTGCGTCTGCAACGGGTGCGCGCATCGGTTCCGGTGCACGATCCTCACGCTCTCGAGTGTATCGGTCCTCTCGGTTGCCGCCCTCTCGATTTCCTCCGTCTCGGTTGTAGCCGCCACGATTGTCACGGTTACCGTAGGCAGGTCTCTCGCCTCGGTTGTCTCGGTTGTACGGCCGATCGCCCCCGGAAGGTCGGTTGTAATTCGGTCGGTCGCCGTAAGGGCGATCGGATCGTTGAGGTCGGTCTCCCGCAGGTCGATTCCCATAAGGTCGATCTCCACGGTTGTCTCGATTGCCGTAACCGGGACGGTCGCCATAGCCGGGGCGGTCACCGTTAGGGCGATCACCCGCAGGTCGGTCGCCGTACGGTCGATCTCCACGATTGTCTCGATTGCCGTAGCCGGGTCTGTCTCCATAACCAGGTCGGTCGCCGCGATTGTCCCGGTTGCCGTAGCCCGGACGATCTCCGTAGCCGGGTCGGTTGCCGTAGCCTGGTCGATCATTGTTGGGTCGATCGTAGCCCGGACGTCGATCGCCATCTCGGTTGAATCCGCCGCGGTTATCGCCGCCTCGGTTGTCTCCGCCACGATAGCCGCCTCGATTATCGCCGCCGCGATTGTCGCCACCACGATAGCCACCTCGATTGTCTCCACCTTGGTAGCCGCCTCGGTTGTCGCCGCCACGATATCCACCGCGATCTCCGCCTTGGTAGCCGCCACGGTTGTCGCCGCCACGATTGTCGCCTCGACCGTAACCGGGTCGATCATTGGAGCCTCGGTCGCCATAAGGACGATCTCCCGAAGGTCGATTTCCGCCGTACGGTCGATCGCCGCGCCCTCGGTCGTCCCGATTGCCGCCGTATCCACCGCCGCGATTGTCGCCACCTTGGTAACCGCCTCGGTTGTCGCCGCCACGATTGTCTCCACCACGATAGCCGCCTCGATCTCCACCTTGGTAACCGCCACGGTTGTCGCCGCCACGATTGTCACCACCGCGATTGTCACCACCGCGATCGTTGTTGTAAGGTCGGTCAGAGTTCGGGCGACCATAGTTGGGTCGATCTCCGCCTCGGTTGCCGAACTTACGTTCACGCGCTTCGCGTTGTTCGATGGATTCTTGGAAGCCCGCTTCGCGAACTTTATCGGTGAAGGAGTTTCCACCGGGTCCTCGACCTGCTCCGCCGCCGGGTCCTCGAGAAGGACCACCTGGGCCACCGGTAGGTCTTCGGCTCTTGCCAAAGTTTCCACCTGAGTTTCGGTCGTTACGATTGTTGAAGTTGCCGCCGGCCCCTTCTCGGGACGGGCGTGTGCCGCGATTAAAATCGCGACCGCCGTTATTCGGTTTTCGATTCATGTTTCCTGACTTTCTCGTCGCAGTCGATTCGATCTTCGGACCGCGTCCTTCTCGGACGGAGTCGGGGCGCACACGGGACAATCTACCGTTGGGTGGATGCCGTGGTTGGGAATGCTCGCGAAGGGTTCTCTCGAACGCTCCTAATTAGTTCTTCAACTACTTGCCCTTTTCGTGGATGGCGCAGAGGAATCCTCCCGGATTCATGCACAGACCCTGATGAGAGTTTGCATTATGACAGAACAGACTCGTTTCTCGCTGAGGCTAGAACTTCCGTGCACGGTTCCGCATGGCGTAGGAAAGCCCGCCGAGCCCAAGAGCGACGATTCCGAACCCTATTCCGGCACTGTTAAAGCTGGCAGAGCCGGGAACGGGTTTGCCCGTATCGGGGTCGATCTTCGGACCAAAGAGGCTCGTTTTCCTTTGCGCAACCGGAATTCGCTGTTCATATTTCTCCGAGTCAACAACTACCCAGTCGCCCACGTAACTCGTGCCTTCGGGCGGGTTAAACCCTTCGGGAATCGTCGCGCTCGGCTCGAATCGGGTGGAAACTTTGGGACGTTTGATCGGGACCACCACGAAGACGTCTCGGTCGATCAGCAATACACCATCCAGTTGCTCGGCCCCGGGTCCTAGATCCGACTTCGCGACGACTCCCGCCGACTTGAATCGCTCTCGGCGATAGGTCTTAAAGGCCCAGTCGATCATGGCAAGGTGAGACTTTTGCCAAGAGCGATCGTCGAGAAGGGAAGTGATGACTCGCATCCCGCCGCGAGTTGCACTACCGACGTAAGTGTGACCCGCTGGAATGGTCCAACCCGTTTTGATGCCGTCTGCGGTGGGATCCTTCCAAAGAATCTTGTTTCGGCTCACCATCCATAAGTCTTTGACGTTGGTGCTGCGAGAAATCTTCTTCTTCCGAGTTTTCACGATCTCCCGGAAGGTCTCATTCTTCATTGCCTCACGCCCCATCAGAGCAAGGTCGTACGCCGACGTCTTGTGTCGATCGTCATTGAGCCCGTTCGTGTTGTAAAAGTCTGTGTTTTCGCACCCGATCTCTTTTGCCCGGGCGTTCATCATCTCCACGAACTTCGGCACCGATCCGGCAACGTGGTTTGCCGCTGCGTAACAACCATCGTTGGCGCTGCGAAGCATCATCGCGTACGCCAAATACTTGGCCCGGACACGCTCGCCCGGCTTAAGGTGCATGCTCGATTCGCCGATGGTTTCGATCTCTGGCGGAGCAACGATGATCTCGTCCGGATTGGTCTTCTCAAGGAAGAGAAGAGTGGTGAGTATCTTGGTGGTGCTGGCGGGGTAGCGAGGTTTGTCTTTGTCGCGAGACCACAACACCTTGCCGGTGGTTTCTTCCATGACCACTGCGCTTCGCGAGAGCACGACATCTAGCGGGTGACCTGTCTTCGGAGGCATCCATTCGCCCTTCTTGGGCGCGTTACGAGTCACCTGAGGGCGATTTTTCTTCTGCTTGCGCTTCGGAGCGGCGTCGACAACGGAAGGTCCGATAAGGAGAGATAAGACGATCGACGCTGTCGTGGTTGTGCGCATCCATGC
>CAZAVC010000064.1:0-9075 GCA_964488265.1 uncultured Fimbriimonas sp. | reverse complement strand
GTTCTATCCGATCTCCTCACTACGCCCACGGCGGTATGGCGCTGGCAGTTAAGCCGCGCGACTACGAAAAGAAGGTCAACAAGCGCGAGCGACGAGCTTCTATCCTTACGGCATTGGCCGCTCATCTTGAGGCAGGCAACGTGTCAGTGGTAGACAGCATCGCATTTGCGGCTCCGAAGACCAAGGATGCAACGGCTCTGCTGGCATCTCTGGGACTTGAGGGAGTGAAGCGCGTACTGGTGATTCTTCCCGCACACGACGAAGTGACGATGAAATCGTTCCGCAACCTTCCTAACGTAGAGGTTCGAACGGCTCCGAGTCGAGACGCCGAGGCAAAGACCCAGGCATTCTCCACCCGAGACGTGCTCGTAGCTCACAAGTTGGTGGTTGCCAAAGAAGCTCTCGACAAGATCGAGGAGGTTTGGGCGCAGTGAAAAACCCTCACGACATTATCATCGCTCCGCACATCACCGAGAAGTCGGTGAAGTTGTCTTACGGAGATCCACAGATCAAGGACGAGAACGCAATCGTGCGAAAGTACACGTTCATCGTTGCTAAGAGCTCCAACAAGATTGAGATCAAGCGAGCGATCGAAGAGATCTACAACGATGGCAAGAAGAAGGGAGAGGGCATCGAAGTCACTTCCGTTCGAACCATCAAGGTTCTTGGAAGAGAGCGACGACGCGGTCAGAAGAGCACCGGTTACGAGCCGGATCGCAAGAAGGCCGTGGTGACGCTTGCTAAAGGACAACTCCTGGAGGATTACGGAGTCTAACCATGGCAGTAAGAAAACTTAAGCCGACCTCTCCTGGCCGTCGCTTTATGGCGATTGCCTCCTACGAGGAAGTTACCAAGGGCAAACCAGAAAAGAGCCTAACTCGCAAGCTGACGAAGTCCGGTGGACGAAACCACTTCGGTCGCATGACGATGGCAAACCGTGGCGGCGGTAACAAGCGTCGCTACCGAGTCATCGACTTCAAGCGACAAAAGGACGGAGTTGAGGCAAAGGTCGCCGCGATCGAATACGATCCGAACCGAACCTGCCGAATCGCGTTGCTCCACTACATGGACGGCGAGAAGCGATACATCTTGGCTCCTAAGAATCTGGAAGTTGGTCGACGCGTAGAGAGCGGGCCTGCGGCAGACATTCTGCCTGGCAACGCCCTTCCGCTGAAGAACATCCCGCTCGGTACGCTTGTCCACAACGTGGAACTGCAACCCGGAAAGGGTGGCCAAATGGTCCGATCCGCAGGCGCTTCCGCACAGGTGATGGCGAAGGAGGGTAACTACGTGACCCTTCGACTCCCGTCTGGCGAAATGCGCATGGTGCACAACACCTGCCGTGCAACCGTTGGCGAGGTCGGAAACTCCGATCACGAGAACGAATCGCTCGGTAAGGCGGGTAAGGCCCGAAATCTTGGGCGAAAGCCGCACGTACGCGGTGTCGTCAAATCGCCTCGCGACCACCCACACGGTGGTGGTGAAGCCAAGTCGCCGGTTGGACGTAAGAAAGGTCCGGTCGACCGATGGGGCAACAAGGCTCTCGGTGAAAAGACGCGAAGCAACAAGCGGACCGATCGATTCATCGTTCGCCGACGAAAAGGTAAGTAAATCTCATTGCCCGATCGTGTTTTGGTAAAGCCAGAATGCGGTCGGGCAAGGCAGTGCACTGCCCACTCCAAAACGAGAGTTCGGAGTGAAGGTCAACACAGGAAACACGAATGGGAAGAAGTCTTAAAAAAGGGTTCTTCGTTGACGACCACCTTCTGAAGAAAGTGGACGCTCTCAACGACAAGAACGAAAAGAAACTCATCAAAACATGGAGCCGGCGATCGACGATCATTCCTGACATGATCGGCCACACCATCGCTGTCCACGACGGGCGCAAGCACGTTCCGGTTTTCGTTACCGAGAACATGGTTGGGCACAAGCTGGGAGAATTTGCCCCCACGCGAACCTACCGAGGTCACGCGGGCGGTCTTCCAGAGCGAGGAGCGCGACTCCGCTAAGAGGGAACTATGGAAGTAAAAGCAATTACCAAATACGTCCGAGTTCAGCCTCGAAAGGTGCGGATCGTTGCGGATGAAGTTCGCGGTATGACCGCAATCTCCGCGGCTCACAAGCTTCGATTTCATAAGAGCAAGGGAGCTCAAATGCTCCGCAAGACTCTGATTTCTGCGATGGCGAACGCTTCGGAGAATTTCAACCTTGCACCAGAGGCTCTTAAAATCGCTGCCATCACCATCGACGAGGGTCCTCGCTTAAAGCGAATGCAAGCCCGAGCCATGGGACGAGGCAACCGAATCCTCAAGAAGACCAGCCACATTACCGTGGTTGTTGAGGATGTCGAGCCGACAGCAGTTGTCAAGCCGCACGGAACGAAGGCTAAGCCTCGACCGACTCTTGCGGTAAAGGGCAAGAAGCCGGCTAAGAAGGATGCTCCGGCGGAAGCCCCTGTGGAAGCCGCCGCACCTGTAGTCGAAGAGACCGTTGAGGAAACCAACGTCGCGGAGACAACGACCGATGCAGAGGCTGGATCCTCTGAAGAAAAGGTGGAGAACTAATGGGTCAGAAGATTCACCCAGTTGGCCTGCGTATCGGCGTCATCCGAGGTCACGACAGCCACTGGTTTTACAAGAAGAAAGGCTACGCGAAGGCGATTGTCATTGACGATCGAATCCGCAAGCACATCAAGCGAAAGGTCGGCCTGGGTAGCGTTTCCCGTGTCGAGATCGAGCGCGCGGCAAACCGACTGAAGGTCAACATCTTCACGGCTCGCCCGGGTGCGATCATCGGCCAGAAAGGTAAGGGTATCGATGCGCTTACGCAGCACCTGAACCGAATGGTTCGAGAAGAGGACCCGACGATGGGCGTTCAAGTGAACGTGACCGAAGTTCGGCAACCAGAACTCGATGCTCAGATTGTTGCCGAGAACGTTTGTGCGCAGCTTGAAAAGCGAATTAGCCACCGACGTGCAATGAGACAGGCAATGACTCGTGTTGTCCGACTCAACGGTCGCGGTATCAAGATTCAAGTCTCTGGCCGATTGAACGGTGCAGAAATTGCACGACGCGAGGGCGATATGATGGGCAAAGTTCCGTTGCACACCCTCCGAGCTGACATCGATTACGGCTTTGCCGAAGCCCGAACCATTTACGGATCGGTCGGATGTAAGGTTTGGATCTACAAGGGCGAAGTTCTTCCGGAAAAGCGACTGCGAGAGATGGATGCAGTGATGCAAGCTCAGCAGGAGCGACGACGTGAGGATCGACCTGAGCGACGAGATCGACGAGATCGAGGCGATCGCGGAGATCGAGCGTTTGCTAGCACTCGAACGGACGCTCCCGCCGAAAACCAGGGAGGTAACAGCTAATGTTAATGCCTAAGCGAGTTAAAGAAGGCCGCCGCAAAATGATGCGCGGTCGGATGAAGGGCAAGTCGACGCAAGGCAACAAGGTGTCCTTTGGCGAGTACGCCATCGTGGCACAAGAGCCGGCGTGGATCACTTCGCGACAAATCGAGTCTGCTCGTATTGCGATGACTCGACACATCAAGCGTGGTGGAAAAGTCTGGATTCGAATCTTCCCGCACAAGTCGTTCACCAAGAAGCCGCTTGAAACCCGTATGGGTAAGGGTAAGGCGGGCGTTGAAGGATGGGTAGCCGTCGTCAAGCCTGGTCGCGTTCTGTTCGAAATGGACGGAGTCAACGTGGACCTGGCAAAGGAAGCGATGCGCCTTGCCATCTTCAAACTGCCGATGCGCTGTAAGTTCTACACCAAGGCTGACTTGGCAAAGGAACTTGCAGATGCGGAAAATGCCGCCCTCGAAGCTGCCGCCGCAAAGAAGGCCGCCGCAGAGGCGAGCGCCGAGTAAGGAGCCTGACGAATGAAAGATATGAAAGCTACGGAACTACGCGAGAAGTCGGTGCCCGAACTCGAAGCGATGATTCGCGAAGAGAAGGCGGCGCTGTTCAAAGCGCGACGAGACCTAGTGTTCCGCCAATCTGCGGATACCACCGGGTTGAAGACGCGACGACACAATATCGCGCGAATTCTTACGGTCATCACCGAGAAGCAGCGAGGTAACAGCTAATGGCGGAAGCAAGAAACACACGAAAGGTTCGAGAAGGCGTTGTCGTCTCGAACAAGATGGAAAAGACCGTCGTGGTCCGAACCGTCCGACGAATCAAGCACCCGCTGTACGGCAAGGTTGTTATTCGCTCGGAGAAGTTCAAAGCACACGATGAGATCGGATGCGACATTGGAGACACAGTAGAGATCATGGAGACTCGACCGATCAGCCGCGATAAGCGCTGGCGAGTCACCCAGATCATCGAAAAGGTCAAGTAACAACCCGTCTCCTCGGAGTGACTCTGAGGAGACTATTCATGCCCACCCTGATCCCGGTCAGGACGGCCTCTGAAAGAGGAAACAGAAATGATTCAACAATTCAGCAGACTGAAGGTGGCGGATAACTCCGGCGCACGGACGGTGATGTGTATCCGAGTTCTCAAAGGATCGCAGCCCCGATACGGTCGCGTGGGTGACGTTATCGTCGCTTCCGTGAAATCGGCTAGCCCGAATATGCCCGTTAAGAAGGGCGACGTTATCAAGGCGGTTATCGTCCGAACCACACGTCCGGTTCGACGACAAGATGGCAGCACGCTTAAGTTCGATGAGAACGCATGCGTCGTTATCAACCCAAACAACATGGAGCCCCGAGGAACCCGAATTTTCGGACCGGTCGCTCGTGAATTGCGAGATGCGAACTTCATGAAGATCGTATCCCTGGCTCCGGAGGTGCTTTAATCCATGCCTACCAAAGCAGAAATCAAACGACTGAGCAAGCCGATCAAGGTTAAGATCCGCAAGGGCGATAAGGTCCGGATCATTGCCGGAAAGGACAAAGGTCAAGAGGGCTTTGTCGCGGCTGTCAGCGCAAAGGAAAGCAAGGTCATCATTCTCAAGGACAACCCTGAGAATCCTGAGCAACCGCTTCCTTTGAACGTAGTTGTCAAGCACCGAAAGGCTCGAACGCAAGGTGAGCGATCCGCACGGATTATGATCCCGGCTCCGATCCACATCAGTAACGTGATGGTGCTTGATCCTAAGACGGGTGAGCCTACGCGAGTAGGGAAGAAAATCGTTGATGGCAAGAAAGTTCGCTTCGCCAAGAAGAGCGGCCAAGTCATCGTCGAAGTTCCGATCACTTCCGACAACAAGTAATTCCGTTTCCCTCTAGCTCCGGCAAGAGGGAAGCAACGATAGCGCCTGGTCAGCAATCAGGCAACCGAGAAAATGGCTAAAAAAGACAAAACATCCGCATCGGCAGGACCGACGGTTAACATTCAACCGCGTCTCAAAGAGAAGTACAGCAAAGAAGTTGCGCCCAAGCTGAAAGAGCAGTTCGGCTACAAGTCGGTGATGCAAATCCCGAAGCTTGAGAAGATTGTGATCAACATGGGCACAGGTACTACCGACAAGGAGCCCAAGCACTTGGATAACTCTCTTCGAGACCTCACGCTCATCGCGGGTCAGAAGCCGATCACCACGGTAGCAAAGACCGCTATCTCCAACTTTAAGGTTCGAGAGGGCATGAAGATCGGATGTAAGGTCACCCTTCGCGGAGACCGAATGTATCACTTCTTCGACAAGCTCGCGACCGTTGTTCTCCCCCGTATTCGAGACTTCCAAGGTCTGAATCCGAACTCCTTTGACGGTCGAGGCAACTACGCCATCGGTCTCAAAGAGCAGTTGATCTTCCCTGAGATCCCCTACGATACGTTCGACCGAATTCGCGGTATGGACGTGGTGTTCGTCACCACTGCCAAGACCGACGACGAAGCGCGTGTCTTCCTGAAGGCAATGGGTCTTCCCATCCGCGACAAGCAAGGTTAAAGCCTCCCTACTGAAAAGCGCCTCGATCCTATCGGTCGGGGCGCTTTTTCGTTCATGATTGTCCATATGGCTCTTTGGTGGAGAAAGGTGTTAGCCGTCTTCGGCATCTACTTCAAAGAGTCAATGGCCTATCGCGCCAGCGGCGTCATCTGGATCCTTACCGACGTAACAACCGCGATCACTATGCCGATGGTGTGGATCAGCGCCGCAAAGAGTGGTCTCATCGCCGGATTCAACGCAGGCGAGACGGTTGTTTACTATCTGGCAATGCTCTTGGTCGGTTCGTTTGTGACCAGCCACATCATGTGGGAGATCGCCATGGAAATCAAGGAAGGGCAATTCTCTACGCAGATCATTCGACCAATGAGTTGGTATCAGGTCACCTTTCTCAGGAATCTAACCTGGCGAATTGTTCGGCTGAGTCTGTTTGCACCCTTCTTTCTGCTTTTTCTGTGGCTGTACCGAGCCCATCTGAGCGACGTGAAACTCGCTCTGGGACCCGAGTTCTGGATCTCTTTCTTGCTTGGCCACCTCGTAAGCTTTTCCTTTGTGACGATGATGGCCCTGTTAGCCCTGTTTGTGCAGGAAGCGATGGCCATTTTCGAGCTTTACTACCTGCCGATGCTTTTCCTGTCTGGGCAGCTTTTTCCGGTCGCGTTCTTGCCGCCGTGGGCGCAAAAGATCGCGATGTTCTTTCCCTTCTACTACACCACGGGATTGCCGACCGAGATTTTGATCGGAAGGTCCACCGGGGTCACCGCTTGGGGGCTCATCGGCGCTCAACTTGCTTGGGTTGTTGGCTGTTATCTGGGAGCCAGGATCCTTTGGAAACGCGGCTTACGCCAATACACTGCTGTGGGAATGTAGGCGGAGTTGCACAATTTAACGGTTCTCTGACTCGGGTGTTGGAAATCGTCCTGAGGATTATGTCCCGCAAATGATCGTCAAAATAGGCAAATAAACAGCGGCCGAAATTGACAATCATAATGGTCATGCGGCGACGAAACGGTTTCACGCTTATCGAACTTCTCGTAGTGATTGCGATCATCGCAATCCTTGCGGCGATCCTCTTCCCGGTCTTTGCGCAGGCAAAGGTCGCCGCGAAGAAAACAGCGAGCCTGAGTAACATGAAGCAGGTCTCGACCTCGCACACCCTTTACATGGCCGATTACGAGGACGTTACGGTTCCGCTTCGATGGTTCAGCCCGGCAGCGGCAGTGCCGAACACTCCGTTCTTCTCCACGAACGGATTCTTCTTCTATCCGGTTCTTCTTCAGCCTTACTCCAAGAACGCAGAGATGTTCCTTTGCCCAATGGATCGCGAAGAGGATCCGACCATGCGATGGGCTACCTGTCCGCAGTTCGGTCGCTTTGAGCAGGCGGGATGCGCCTACTGGTACCTCATGGGTGCTTACCCGAGCTACGGAATGAATGCTCGCTATCTGAACACCCAGCGTGCAGGATCGAACGGAGTTCTGCAGTTCAGCGGAGTAAGCGCAACCTCACTGCAATCGTCGGCCGATACGGTCGCCTTCGCCGAAGCTACAGGCAAGGACATTGTCTCGCCGGGCCGACCTGTCGTGCGAAATGCGGTTGGTTATCACCGAGTCGAGGCACCCTCGTTCTGGCTAAACCCGTCCGCTTCGGACCCTGCCGCACGCCCATTTGACGCCCGAACCCAAGGCCAACTGTGGGGACGCTTTGATCGGCGATCTGTCCTAGTTAACTTCCTCGACGGACACGTCAAGTTCACGCCGATCACTCAGCTCGTTGGACAAGGTCCAACTGCGCTTGAAGTAGATCGCATGTGGAACGGTCTCGGCCGCTAAAGCTGGAGGTCTGGAACTGAACGGGGGTGTTGCTCAATGAGCAACACCCCCGTTCTTCTGAAAGAGACCAGAAGGGAAGAATTACCCTCTGGTGTAATTTAGAACCAACAACGCCATCTCATCTGTGGTTTCTTCTCCCCAGGTCACAGGCTTGGGCGGGTCGTTGGGATTGTTTGGGTTGTCGCTCGAGTTATCGTAGTAGGCCTCCACGCAGAGTGTCGAACCTTTCTCAACCTTGAGGGGCTTTCGTAAGTTGTAAACCAGTTGCCAGTTAAAATCCCAGGCATCGACGTGCACCAGTGGCACCTCAGTACCATCACTCCTTTTAATCCACGCCTTCATTGATTTGCCGAGAAGATGCATGTGCGGCATCACCCAATAGGCGGTGATGTCCGAAGGTAGCTTAACCTCCCACCGAACCTTGTGATTGTCCGCGCCAGCTGGAATTCGGAAAACGGGGTTAGCGGCCCAGAAGATCGAACACTCCTTTTGGATAGGCTTGTCTGCAAAGTAAAGCCCAACCCGCGTCAGGTCGACTTCTTCTTTTCCACTCTTGTGGTAATGAACTTGCAAAACAATTTTGGTGCCAGGAGCAAGCTTATAGCCGATTTGATCGGGGAGGAATCTTGCTCGAACTCCTGGCGCCCACCCGCCAAGTGAACCCGCAGGAACGAAACCGACTCCGGCACCGGAACCTGAATATCCCTCTTGCCCATCGTTTTGCTTGGCAGCTAACTTCTGCCCTTGACCGGAAGGATCAAGGAAGGCGATGACGTGGTGGACGATTTTGGCATTGCCCGGTTTGACGTCAATCGCCGTGACGTACTTAGTCTCTGTCACACCGGGATCGATCACAAAGTTGCGGTACACGTCCTCGCCTTCGGCATCCAACTTAAATGGTTTGGAGGCGCTGACGATTTTGTCAGGTTGCCCCAGCGACCACTCCCCGTTAAATTCCGGAGCCTTTGGCTCTTTCTTAGCATCCCCTCTTGGTGCACCGTTCTTTGCCCAGGTATCGAGCATCGCAATCTCTTGCTTACTCAGGCGGTTCTCGTCATGGAACTCGCCGTAGCCTTCGACTGCTTTCCAAGGTGGCATCTGCCGTGATTCAGTCACAGCGGCAATCATGCTGCTTCGCTTCTTGGCATTCTCGTATCCGACTAAGCTAAACGGGGCCACCTCTCCGGGGCGGTGACACTCAACACATCGAGAGTTGAGCAATGGTGCCACGTGCTCGGCATAGGTGGGATTCTTGACGGGTGCACTTTGTGTCTTTGAAGAACCCGCCCCAATGGTAAGACCCGTTACGATGGCAAGAAGGGAACCTGCAAGTAGCAACCGCATAGAAG
>CAZAVC010000063.1:0-9094 GCA_964488265.1 uncultured Fimbriimonas sp. | reverse complement strand
GCGAGATTCTGACGGTTTAGACCCATTTGCCTTGCCAAAAACGCGCAAGTTTCATAAGCATAATCCTTTGCGCCCTTCCCCGTCGCAATCTCACGCGAGTCGGAAGGACAACCCGGTAATCTTTCTTTCAATATGGCAACCGAGCCCTCAGCGACGAACGCACGAACGATTCTGTTTGACGACCACGTGAAGTTCGGGGCCCGAATTGTTCCCTTCGCGGGATTCGAGATGCCTGTCCAGTACACGGGCGTGATTCAAGAAGCGCAGGCGGTTCGCAGTGGAGCCGGAATGTTCGATGTGTCGCACATGGCGCGACTGCGCTTGAAGGGTGAGGGTGTTCTCGCCTATTTGGAGAGGGTAACCACCAACGATGTTTCGGTTTTGGTGGACGGCAAGGGTCAGTACTCGCTGCTCCCGAACAAGCAAGGTGGCCTTGTGGACGACATTATCGTCTACCGAGTCACCGAGGGCCACTTCTTCTTGGTGGTGAATGCTTCCAACCACGCAAAGGACGTTGCCTGGCTCAACGAGAACAACTCAGGGGGTGTGACCATCTCTGACGAAACGGGAGACACCGCGATGATCGCGGTTCAGGGTCCGACTGCCACCGAGATTCTTGCAAGCCATGCGGAAGACACCGATGGAATTCGAAACGCGCCCGCTTTTGGTCTGGTGGAAACCAAGATTTTCGGGATTCCCGTTCTTGCAGCAAGGTCCGGATACACGGGTGAGGACGGCTTCGAGGTGATCTGCGCCAACGAGCACGCGTCGGCACTTTGGAACGCGCTCGCCGAAGCCGGAGTGACACCGTGCGGATTGGGCTCGCGCGATACCCTTCGAGTCGAGGCAGGACTTCCCCTTTACGGCCATGAGCTGAACGATGAACTTTCACCGATTGCGGCGGGGCTGGGATGGGTGATTGGGAAGACCAAGTCTTTCAACGGATCGGAGATTATCAACGAGCACCGCGCCAACGGGACTTCGCACAAGCTGCAAGGCATTAAGTTGCCGATGAAGCGGTTGCTGTTACCGGATGCCAAGGTTTTCTTGGGTGATCGAGAGATCGGGTACGTCACCAGCGGAGTGGTCTCACCCGTGCTGGAATGCGGAATCGGCTTCGCTTACATCGCTGCCGACATTGCTCTTGGCACCGAGGTGGAAGTTGATATGCGTGGCAAGCGCGAGTCGGCGACGGTGGTCAGCAAGCGGTTTTACAAGCGGGCAAAGTAGGTCTATCGCTTAGTAGAGTGACCGTCGAACCTTCGGTGAGTTTCACCGAGGGTTCTTTCTTTTGAACTTTAGAAACTTAAACGAATCGGATCCCACGAGGCGATAAATCCCGGCAACCGAAAGCCATATAGCGAGTGGCCAAACTAAAAGTGCGATGGGACCCAAAAAAGGACCCAACACCTCGCCAAAGAGTTGGTCAATCACAAAGAGAACAGCATAGGCGACGACCACCCCGGCTCCCATTGCGGGAGCAAAAATGAGAAGGTCACGACATAACTTGCGCGCCTTGAGCAAGCTGGGATCAGGAGAGACTTCCGCATCCTTTCTAGGATAGTTGCTAACCTGCTTTTCGGACGGAACACCTTCTGACTCGGCGGAATCAAACGGGTACTTCGGTTCGTCCATGGTCCAGTTTAGCCCTCTCCAATACACCCTTGAACTTCTTTTCTGGGAAACCAGACGAATCTATCGAAAGGCAAAGTAAGCGGCAACGGGAGCGAGGATCGACCAAAAAATGGCAACGATCAGCGGCTTCTTCAACACGCAACGAGTGTCCTTCACCCCTCGAAAGAACACATACCAATAGGTCAGTCCGGCTAGAACGGTCGCCGCAAAGAACGTGTACTTCTGAAACACGAGCGCGAAGGTCGCAATCTTGCAGAATTGGAAGGCGAGGCTCTCCCAAGGGTCTTTTTGCCCGGCATTCGTTGGGATTACGTCTTCCTTCTGTTCTCCCAGAGTCGAAAACTCTCTTCCTTGATTGCTCACGTGTCCCCCGGATTTTGCTCGTTAGGACCCGAATTATGCTCGGGACTGGGTGTGGGTTTGTGGAGCTGAGATTGCATGCGCGCCCGCCGCTTTTCTAAGAACCTCCTCACAAAGACTTGATCGACCTTCCAAACAACGATGGTGCCAACAATCCACCCAATCGTTGTCCCCACGGAGTAGTCAGTTGAGACGTTAGAAACGAAGAGACATGATCCGAAAAATGCTAGCGGAAAGACCGCGCAGCCAACCGCCAACCGGGCGCCATCGGAGGGATTTGTTGGTTCCATTGAGCCAGACAGCCCGCACTGGGGACACCGATCCCGAGCGTATTCGTGCACAAATCCGCAGTTCGGGCAAGTCATCTGTGCATCACTTCAACGCCAACACTCATCGACGCTCCCGCAAATCGTTCAAGGTTTGTTGTCTCCTTCGTTTGAAGACCTGTCCGTATCTTCGCTAGGGGTTTTTTTAGATCCAGAATCGTTCACCCTCGCCTTCTCTTGACGAATGTTTTCATTCTGGATTTCTTTGGCGACGGCATTCTTTTTTGCCATTGCAAAGACAAAGTTGTCCGCTGCCCAAACGGCAAGAATTCCACCCGCAAGTGACGCGATAAGCAACATTTCGGACCTAACGGCAGGGGACCAAGAGGCAACCATGCAGGATCCAATTGAACCAATGGGAAAGAAGAAGCAACCCATCGCGATGCGAGTGCAACCCGATGGTGAAGTCCCATCGGGGATGTTCAGGAGTCCACATTTAGGACATCGGCCGCGAACGTACGGGTGCGTATATCCGCAATTCTGACAGGTGACGTCCTGACTCATTTCTCAACCTCGTTTCCCCGTTCTGCCCTTCGCGCCTTGGAGCGCTTCCAATATTTCCACCCGCTAGAGCAAGCCACCAGTCCAAGGGTTATCAGCACTGCCGTGCCGGGAAGAATCAATCGAAATCTTGTTTGTGGGTCTCGAACATTTATAGACTGAAGTGCGTCAGCAAATCCACCGCAAACTCCCAAGATGAATATCTCGATGAAGAGCACTCCGGCAAGAATTTTGTAGTTCTCTGCGCGGGTGTTTCGAAGTTTAATCCCGCAGTTTGGACAGCGAGTTTCTTCGGGACCGACCGGAGTTTGGCAATGGTAACAAGGGCTCATTCTAGGCTCTTGCCTTCCTGGTTGGGATATTTCCCATCTTCGACATCTTTCAAAGGACGATCCTGAAACTTCTGTTTTGGACTCTGAACCGATCTTCGCCTTCGTTTAACAGCCGCGATGATATTCAGTTCCATATTCCAATATCGCGCCCAGCCGAGGTCGACCAAAGCCATCACAAATAGACCGACAATGAAGGATATTTCCAATGAACGATTGTCTCGAATTCTGAAGACAACTTCAGAGACCGTACTCGTTGTTCCGAAGCCTGCAGCTAACATTCCGAGTGCAATCAAGAATCGCTCGGATTTAGAAAGTAACTTTTCCCTTTCTAGGTCCGTCTCTGAGCACTGAGGGCACTGAGATCGGACGTAACTCCCCTCAAACCCACAGTTTGGGCAAGTCATCTAGATTTACTTCTCCTTCTAGCGTTCATGGGTTCTCCTTGCACTGGGCGTACTATCGCAGCTCCAAAAAGTCGGTTCTTATCCTGATGTCTCCATGTCGCGGTCATTTCCTTTTGCGCGCTGCAGGACCGCAAAGGTATTTATCGAATCCCCAAGCGAGTAGGGAGCCACAAATAATGCCAGTAAGAACATCGATGACAACGTTCTCCGATGCACCTCCCTTGATCGAAAAGGGAGCGCATGAACCGAGAGCAAACATAAAGCAACCGACAGCGATCCTCGTTCGACGAGAAGCTGGATACTCTTCGTATGCCTCGCTTGCTCCACAGTGAGGGCAGGTTTCGCGGGCATATTGGTGGATATAACCGCACCTGGGGCATTGAATTTTGTCCTCGGTGCCTGCCTCGCTCTTCATTCTTTTTGATCCCCTAGGTGCCCCTTTTTCCTCAGCTTGATTTCCGATTTTGGGGTTCGAAAAACGAGACGATCGAAAATGAGAGCGCATATTCCAGCTCCGATTCCCAAAATCCAGAGATTTTTTTCCAAGGAGAGGTTTTGGAAGTAAATCCCGGTGAGACATGAACCCAAAACACCCATGAACACTAAGGTGAGGGCCACAAAAACTCTAAGCAGGTTTTTCTGGAATCCCGACGGCCAACTCTCCGGTGAGGTACCGCAGAAGGGGCAGCGTCGCCATTCCGGCTCTTGATCTCGTCCGCAGTTTGGGCAAACAGAAGGTCCCTCTAGCGGTCTGCTCTCAAGCATGAGGTTCCTCCCTATCCTCTACACCAGTTTGGTTGCCTAGGTATGGAGCCTCTACTTCGCAATATTCCTTTTCGGAAGGAAGATCCCTATCTAACCCGACGGCTCGGTCGAAAAATTCCTGCTTTTGAGCGACCACCCGGTCAACTCGCCTTGCAATGAGGAACCCTCCGACAAGGGCAGTTGGAGTGAAGAACTCAAACCAAGGCTCATGGATCATGTTGCCCCCTATCTCGAAGTAAGACCCAGAGACGACCGTGACTGAAACGTACGACCCCAAGCAGAAAACCACTAGGGCTACCATTACACGGACCCAACCAAACGGTGAAGGTTCTTCAGATTGTCCTGTGCCACCACACTTCGCGCATAGTGCCCGAACGTATGCGCCTTCAAATCCACAGGGTGGACACGTACTCATGGAGCCCCCCCGTTTACGTCTTTGCCCTCAGACTCCTCTCCAGTACGCACCTCCTTCGGGGCGATGCGAATATCGTTATCGTGCACCGAATACCTGCGAGTTTTTCTTCGAACCACAATCCAATCGGTAATCAACGTAAAAACTAAACCTCCGGCTGCGATAATCAACCAAACCTCAATTCCAGGGGAATGAATCACAGCCGACAGGATCGTCAGGCAGGTTCCGATAGACCCAAGAGTAAAGGCACAGAGCGCAAGGATCACTCGCACCCAAACCGGCATCAGAGGCCCATCTATCGATCTGGAGTAACCGCAATTGGGGCACAGCGATCGCTTGTAAGTTCCCTCATAACCGCAATTCGGACAACGCTTCACACCGCCTCCCGCCGGACTCGTCGATTCCGCACCACCTTCCAAACGATCGCGCTGACCACCAGTTCCAAACAGAACAACTGCATCGCCGAGAGACCAAGCCAAACGGGCTTACCATCGCGCAGAAACTCCAGCCCGAATCGACTTAGCCCGAACAAAACCAGATACAGACGGAACAGGTCACCTTCCTCGGCAAAGGACTTTCGCTTTATCCACAGGAACGCAAACAAGATGGCTGATACCACCGCCGAATAAAGCTGCACCGGATGACGCAACTCTCCCACCTGATACACCGCCCAAGGTAGATCGCACGCGGTGCCAATGCAGCACGGATTGAGAAAGCACCCGATTCTGCCCACCGCTTCCCCGGCGGGTAAGGCAAGTGCAAAGAGGTCCCCGGTCGAGCGACGAATCCCCATCCGACGTTTGGCGATTTCCACCCCGAGCCATCCAAAAAGAACCCCGCCCAGCAAGGCTCGACCACTGGCGAGCAGGCTTCCACCCTCCCCACCCGAAAACACGTATTGCGTGACCTTCGCACCGATGATTCCCGCCGCAAATCCGACCAGCGCAAGCGACTGCATCCCATCGGTGGCGAGCTTCTTTTCCTTCGCCGCGAAGTAAAACACCACCGCTCCGGTGAGGTAGCCAAGCGCGGTAACTAGTTCCCCAGCGGTAAGAATCGGAGTCGCCACGAGTTAGGGCACCACCTTGAGCGGACTTCCCTTCGCCGCGAATCTTGCCGCGTTCGCCGTACCCGGAAAATCGGTGGTGCCCGGAAAATCGGTGGCGTCGCTGAACATCCATCGCCAGCAGAACGAATGTCGTCGAGGGTCTTCTTCGAACGTCCCGACGTGCACGCAGCACTGCCGAATACGAGCCTCGTGAAACGTGTGAGCGTCCATGAACATCTTCACCGTCACGCGGAAGGTGCGCTTCGCAAGTTCCTCGATCCTTGCAGCTCGCTGTTTCGGCAGCAAGAACTCGGTAACTCCGGGAACGCATTCGCACATGGTCAGCAGGTCTTTTGCAAGGGTGAGTGCACTTGACCGTTGCTGTTCCGAGAACACCCTTTGCAGGGTGCCTTGCTTCACCAAAGACTTCACCGCATCGCCCGCGTTCTCAAAGGAAATGGTGTTGGAAACTAGGTGGATCCAGTTCTTTAGCTCGTCTCGACCGATGAGTTGCACCAGCGATTTCCAGCCCGATTCGGTGCGAATGAAGTAGCCGATATCGCAGCAATCTTTATGCGAGCAAGGAAGCGGAATGAAGTCGGCGGCAGAGAATCGATCTGCCAGTTGCGATTCCAGACGGCGAATCACTCCGGTAGGCGTGATCCGATTCTGACCGTTGATTCCGCTGGATCTTCCCGATCCAAACACGGGTTGAAACGCCACTCCCGCGCAGTAGGGCGTATCCATCCCAAACTGGGCAATCGCCCCAAGTTGGTCCTCGTTCACCCCTTGGGCAACGGTTACGACCAACGAGGTAAAGATTCCCGCCTCGGAGAGTTTTTTAAGGGCGGTCTGCTTCTCTTCCCAGACGTTTTCGCCTCTCAAAACCTCGTAGGGGCGGGCCGTAACACCATCGAACTGGAGATACACCTCCACCTTGTCGCGATGCTTCCGCAGGAACTCCACAAACCGATCGTCTTTGGCAATGCGCCTTCCGTTGGTGTTGAGCATCACGCGAGTGATGGACCGGGTGAAGATCGCCTCTAGCAGAGACTCGATGTCCTTCCGAACGGTGGGCTCTCCGCCAGAGATCATCACCACGTTCACTCTGCCTTTCTCTCGCTGGATCATGGTGTCCAGGGTGTGGAGCACCTCTTCTCGAGTTGGGTACGTCACTTGTTCGGCGCCTGGCGGAAGAGCGGTTGCGTAGCAGGTGGGGCAACTGTAATTGCAGTTCTCGGTGACGTTCAGCAGCAGAATGCAGGTGTGCTGTCCGTGGGATGGCGGAAGTCCTTCTCGGTACCCCGCCGGAAATCCGTGGGCGCCACTCGGCCTGTCGGGAATGATTTCGAGAGTAGGCGTCTGCCACCCGTTTCGACTCCGCCAGATGGCGGCGTCTTCTTCGTAAATCGACTCGGTCGGACCGTGCTTGGGGCACCACCTGCGCATCCAAATGGATTCGTTGTGGGAAACGAGCATCCCGTCCACAAAGGTTTCGTCGGCGCTGGTGAGCGGGCCTTCAGCCGCACAGTGTGGGCAAACCGTCCGCGTGTACTCTTCTATGGTGTAGGGTCGGGGAGATAAGGACATTTGGACGCCTTGAGAGACATTCTAAAGGAACTAAACGCAAGCGTAGTCGGTTCCAGTTGCGGTTCGAATTATTTGGAGTCGGCGGGGAGTGTGAGGGAGAGTTCGTCGGTCTCCACGATGAAGGACCCGATTCGCCAAAGCCCAAAGAGTGCGACGATGGTTACCAAGATCGTCAGCACAGCTGCGGCTCGCCAGAGACCCGTCATAAAGAGCCACACCATTACCGCCAAAGGAAACAGGAAGCACAGGATGATGAACGCTAAGCGGAGAGCTTCGCGCTTCGCAACGATCATGGAACTTTGGATGGGCGACGTTCTCAGGCCACAAACGTGACAATAAACGCTGTGCCTTTTGAAGTAAGAGGTACACCAAGGACACCTTCCAAGGCACTCATCTAAGGACAGTTCCTTTTTTGGTTTTCGACCGTCGAAACGGTCTACAACCGCCCGTAACAATGGGATCAGCACAAGGAAAGCAACGACGCTGCCTGCAGACGGGATCCCGGCCCAAACAATGGGATGAATTGATGATAGTTTCGAAGAAATCAGTTCGAACCATTGCACCGGCAACCAAACTAGCATCCATGGTGTTACCAGCAGGCAGGCTAAAAAGGCGCTTCCGTAGATATGAAACGCGATGACCCCTTTCCGAATCCGCTCCAACCAAATGGGAGCAATGAGCAAACGAAACCCGCACAGAGTACATCGATCTTGCCGCCGCTTGTACGACTCATTGCACCTAGGACATTGCGAGTGAAACGGCAACCGCGCGCGATAGTTGGCTAGAAATCTCTGCATCAGTTTGCTCGCGAGCCCACCGCGGAGTGATCAGTTTTTATGCTGTATGCCGGTCGCCTGTGCACTTGCCGGAGTTGCCGTAGGGAGAGCCAGTACAGGGGAGTGACGATCAAAATGGCTGCCATCTCGTAAGCCAGTCGGGTTGGCGTCGTAACCACATTTGGAAAACCGCCCGTAATGGCATGAATCAACTCCAAGATTCCACCAGAGTACGGAAAAAAGAGCAACGTGCATCCCACGATACTTGGGGGGACGGAGAGAGCAAAGGCTGGGTAAAGCACTAGATTGAAAAATTGATGCTTAAGAGATGAGGGATGAAGTCGCTCTCCACAATGCAAGCAAAAAAGCCCTTCGGCCGCTGTCAACTGAGTGCACCTTGGACAGGTGCACTCGGGATTATCCAGGTGGTTATGCCATCGTTTAGCAAACCCAAGTGACGTACAGAGTAGAGCGTTTAAAGTTGACCGATTGAGAATCCAAAGGAGCGGGAATCCGAAAATTATCCCGAAAAAGCGGCCCATGTGAAACGCGTCTTCATCGAGCGTCCACCAAGGGAAAAACAGTGCGTACGAGAGGCTCATGTACAACGTCATGGCAAAAATGGAAACCGCTCCTTTCACGATCAGAAACGTACAGATTGCCGATACCGGGTGCGGCTGAGGCAACCGACAGCAGCACCGAGGGCATTGTTCTTCAGGAAAGGTGGACCATTCACCGCATCGGGGACATTCTGAATTCGAAACTATTTCTACACTTTCAGACATACCTATCCCCACTAGCAACCAAGCCCCACTCAAGGGCCGAACATTAGACCCTAACAACTCGATTAAGGTCTTAGCAGTGCCCCTTTCTGCACTAAGGTAACACAGAAACGGACCACTCCGTTCCCAACTCGACCGCAAAGTCAGGCTTGGCGAGTTTGCC
>CAZAVC010000062.1:0-9108 GCA_964488265.1 uncultured Fimbriimonas sp. | reverse complement strand
AGCCTAGAGGTTACCGGTAGACAAGAACTGCTCTCCTGCTTGGCTGAGTTCGTCACTTCAAATTGGGAGTCCTAACGAGCGACCCAGGCCGCCAAAGGCAGACGAATTGAACCTAAAGTTCAGCGATCAGGCGGTTAAAGAGCTTGAGGGTCTGAAAACGCATTACCCCACCCTTAAAGCTTGTATCCTTCCGGCGCTTTGGATCGCCCAGCGCGAGTATGGTGGGTTCTTAAGCGGCGAGGCCATCGCGGAAGTTGCTCACCGACTGAAACGGTCTTACGCCGAGGTCGAGGGTGTGGCCACGTTTTACACGATGTACAACTCGGTCCACAAACCGGGCAAACACAAAATCGAAGTCTGCACTTGTCTCTCGTGCCACTTCAACGGCGCGTTTCGCATTCGCGACTACGTGACGGCGAAGCTCGGCATCCGGCACGGCGAAACCACCGAGGACGGAATGTTCATGCTGGAAGAGGTGGAGTGCCTCAACGCATGCGATCGCGCCCCGCTCCTACAAGTCGGCGACAAATATCACGGACCTGTCGACGAGGCTTATATCGATAATCTCCTTGAGGACCTACGCAATCGAGAAGAGTCGACCGTGGTTCAAATGGCAGACCAAATCGTGCAGTGTCACCTTGAGACCTCCGAGCGTGTCGGAAAGGTTCTTGACTAACCCAAACTAACATGGCGGAATACAAACTTCTCCTCAAGCATGCGGACAAACCCGAGTTCAAGACGTTCAACGGATATGTCGCTAACGGCGGCTACGAAGGTCTGAAAAAAGCCGTCGAGATGGAACGCCAAGGCGTGATCGACGAAGTGAAAGCATCGGGACTTCGCGGTCGAGGCGGCGCAGGCTTCCCTTCTTGGATCAAGTGGAACGGCCTTCCTAAGGAAAAGAAGGCTCCTCACTACGTCCTCTGCAACGCCGACGAAGGCGAACCCGGCACGTTCAAAGACAAAATGCTCATGGAAACGTGCCCGTTCCAGTTGATTGAGGGCATGACCATTGCGGGTTACGCGGTCCAAGCAGAGAAAGGCTTCATTTACATTCGTGGTGAGTTCATCGACGCAGCCAAGTCGCTACGTCGGGCCATCGACGAGGCGTACGCCAATGGTTACCTGGGCAAGAACGTTCTCGGTAAGGGCTTTGATTTCGATCTCTACCTGCACCTCGGCGCGGGCTCTTACGAGTGCGGAGAGGAATCGGCGCTCATGTCCAGCCTTATGGGCGAGCGCGGAATGCCGCGACTCAAGTTCCCGCACGCACCTCTCCCTACGGTGAGCGGTGTTTGGGAGAAGCCGACGCTTATCAACAACGTCGAGACGTACTCTTGTGCGCCTCACATCGTGGCTCGGGGCGGCGAATGGTACGCCACGCTTGGTGCAGGCACCAAGAACAGCCGAGGCACCAAGATCTT
Organism: uncultured Fimbriimonas sp.; assembly: GCA_964488265.1. Taxonomy (GTDB): domain Bacteria; phylum Armatimonadota; class Fimbriimonadia; order Fimbriimonadales; family Fimbriimonadaceae; genus Fimbriimonas. Next base: position 7,684 of record CAZAVC010000062.1, on the reverse strand, counting down.
CTCCGTGTCCGGTCACGTCAACAACCCCGGCAACTTCGAGATCGAATTTGGAACTCCCTTGAAGGAGCTTCTTGCCATGGCAGGCGGAGTCAAGGGCGGCGCTTTAAAGGCGTGCATCCCCGGTGGTTCTTCCATGCCGATCATTACCGCTGAAGAAGTGGACCGAGCGATCATCGGCTACGAAGAGATGCAAGAAGTCAAGTCCATGGTCGGATCGGGCGGATGCATGTTCTTCAACGAGCACACCGACATCGTGATGCTCGCCTGGCGAACCGCGCTGTTCTACGCCAACGAATCGTGCGGAAAGTGCACCCCGTGCCGTGAAGGAACCAAGTGGATGCTCCAGATTCTGGAGCGAATCATCGAAGGAAAGGGCAAACCGGGCGATATCGACCTCCTGAAGGACGTTGCGGGGCAGATCGAAGGAAGATCCTTCTGCGCGCTCGGCGATGCGGCTGCGTGGCCGGTGCAGGGCATGATTCGCCAGTTCCGACACGAGTTCGAGTACTACATTGAGAACGGCAAGAGCATGGTCACCAGCGAGCGTGCCATGGCGCTTCGCCCCTGATTTAGTCAGACCTTCGAAGTCACCTTGCTTCTGTTTCCAGAAGCAAGGTGACTTCTTTTTGGGACACGGTCCACCCACACAAGGCCCCTTTAAAAAGAAAATCCCCGATGCAGAACGCATCGGGGACGATGGAAACTCGAACGAATCGAGCTTAGTCTTCTTTCTTCTTCTTAGCCGGAGCCTTCTTAGGCTTTGCTTCGGCCGCAGCCTCTTCAGCAGGAGCCTCTTCCGCATCGGCCTTAGCAGCCTTCTTCTTAGCGGCGGGCTTTGCCGGAGCAGCAGCCGCGTCGCCAGAGACTTCGGTGACCTTCGCGTTCTCTACCAAGAAGTCGGTGACCTTTCGGCTGATGGCTCGGAACTGAAGCTCTACGAGAGTGTCGTTTTGTCGAAGAATCTCGAGCAGTTGAGCGGGCTCAAGGTTGAACTCGCCCGCCATGGCGAACAGTTCGCGATTGAGCTCTTCGTTTGAGATTTGAAGCTTCTCAGCCGCGAAGATTTCTCGAACGATCATCGCTCGCTCGACGTGAATCTTGGCTTGCTCGTGCCATGCGTCGACCAATTGGTCCAGCGACATGCCGTTCTCTTCGGCATACTGCTCCATGGTTCGACCCTTCTCGTTCTGCTCTTGGGCGATCTCGCGAAGTCGTTGGTTGGCAAGGGCCTCCCACATGTTGTCGGAAACGTGGATGGTGCTAGCCGCGCGAAGCTTCTCGAGAATCTGGTCTTGCACCAGATCGTTGGCCATATTGGTCTTCGCATCGATGATGCTTTGCTTCATCTTCGCTTGAAGATCGTCGACCGAAGCGGTTTGAAGAGACTTTGCAAACTCCTCGTCGAGATCCGCCATCTGGACAGCACTCACCGAGTTCAGCGTGATTTGCGCCTTCACCGACTTGCCGGCTAGGGCTGGATCTTGGAAGTTTGCCGGGAAATCGAGTTCGACCGACTTCATCTCTTCGCCGGACATTCCGAGAAGAGCCTTATCGAGCGATTCAAAGGTTTGACCGACGACGGTCATGAAGTTCTTACCCTCGCCCGTGTCGCCCTCCACCTTTAGGTTCACAACGGCGATGTCTCCCTCGACGGCACCGCGATCGGTAACGGCTTCGCGCGTTCCGCGTCGCTTGCGAAGTTCGTCGATTTGGTAAGCAACCTCTTCGTCGGTGACTTCGATGGACGGTCGCTCCACCGCTACGCCCTTGTACTCGGCGAGTTCGATCTTTGCGGGAAGCGGCACCTTGGCGGTGTACTCAGCGACTCCCTTGTCTTTATCGAGCTCCTTGAGTTCAACGGAAGGGCGAACGCCACCATCGGGCTCCAGTCCTAGTTCCTTGACTGCCTTTTCGAAGGTCGATCGAACGATCTGGTCGGCAGCGACTTCGTAAAGTTCGCGCGGATCGATGACCTTCTCGACCATCGACTTCGGCGCGTGGCCGGGTCGGAAGCCAGGGAGGCGGACTTTCTTAGAAATCTCCTTCAGTGCCTTATCGAAGGCGTCTTTAACTTGGGGCGCGTCTAGGGAAACGTTCAGGCGCACCGTGCAGGGGTTCAAATCTTCTCGAGTGACGGTCATGACAGGATTCAACCTTTGAGTGAACGGTAAAGGGTACCCGTCTCCGGAGTCTGGAATCCACCGCAGGGGTACGGTGAACTCGCCGGATTTGCCGGTTCAAGCCTTCTTGTACAAATCGATCAAAGCCGAACGCGATTCCTCTTCGTTGTTCAGATAGAACGGGAAATCGAAGGTGAATCCGGCATCTTGCGCCTTTCGAGGGTAGACGTACGCTCCGTCCAAAACAAGAGAGGCATCAGGTCCAATGATTTTGCCCATGAGTCTCATCATAAATCCGGGCGTATTCGGTGGCTGAGGGCGACCAAAAACCCATCGGAGACCCTCCATCAGGGCGTCGTTTGAGATTGGGTTGGGGGCCGTGCCATTGAAGGGTCCGGACAACTCCGGGTTCTCTATCAGGAAAAGCATCATTCGAGCCAAGTCCCGTTCATGGATCCATGAAACGCCTTGCCGACCGTTTCCGACCGCGCCACCCAGGAAGAGTTTCACAACCGTTTCCAATGGCTTCAAAGCCCCACCGTTTCGGGAAAGGACAATCCCAATGCGGACTGCGGCTTTTCGAACCGGGGCGGGATGGTCAAAGAAGACCCGCTCCCAAGCCGCGCAGGTGTCGGCAAGAAATCCGGTGCCCACCGAGCTGCTCTCGTCGAGCGGTTCGTTCTTTCGGTGTCCGTAATAGCCGACCGCCGACGCGTTCAGCCAGAGCTTTGGGGGCTTTTCGCACTTGAGGATGGCATCGCCTATAAGCCTAGTTGTCCGGCTGCGTGATTCGATAATTAGGCGACGATTGGCGTCGTTGAACTTCACGCTGATCGGCGAACCGGAAAGGTTCACAACAGCCTCAGCACCTTCTATGGCTTGAGACCAATCTCCCAAAGTCACTCCATCCCAAACAATGTTCCGGAGTCCTTCTTTCCTGCTCAGGAGAACGGGCTCGTACCCATTGTCGACAAGGACCCCGGTGAGCACCGTTCCCACCAGCCCCGAACCGCCCGCGATGACAACCCTTTTCGCGCTCAATCCTCAACCATCCATTGCTTCTGGAGCTTTTGCTCAACACCAAGATTTTGCAGAATTCGCGCGACCACTGAATCAGCCAGTTCTTCTAAAGAAGTGGGGTTGTGATACCAAGCCGGGCAAGCGGGCAGAATGGTCGCTCCCGCCTCCGCAACTGAGGTTGCGTTACGTAGCATGATGAGATTCCACGGCATTTCGCGGGGAACGAGAATAAGCTTCCGACCCTCCTTGAGACAGACATCGGCGGAGCGAGTCACGAGGTCGTTCGAAATTCCGTTTGCGATTCTTCCGAGCGTGCCCATCGAGCACGGAACAATTACCATGCCATCGTGCCGAAAGGAACCGGAGGCAGGAGGGGTGAAGTAGTCCTTCTCATTGAGAATCTTCACCTGGGGATACGGTCCGCCGAGCCACTTTTCCATGGTGAGCGAGGCGCGGTTAAGGCTGATGCCGAGTTCCGTCGCGGCAACCTGGATCGCCTGCTCAGAGAGCGTGACGTAAATTTCGGAGAAGTGCTCGCTCGCGGCGCGCAGGAATCTTTGCGCGTAAATGGCGCCGCTTGCGCCTGTGATCCCTACAACAATTTTTCCGGTGCTCATTCCCTGAACTCAGCCCATTCTACTGAGTCCAGGGGAAGAACATTCGCCGCTCTTAGTGCGGAAGGGTCAGAACCACTCTTTGTTGCCGTAAACGTAGTCGTTCTGGAATTCCGCGTCTGTTTTCGTCAGGTAGATGATTCCTTCGACCAGCGAGATGATCGTCATGATTCCCGCTCCGATGCCGCAGGTGAGGATCGAGACGACTATCGAGATAATCGCTTGCTTCTTCCTCCCCATCACGAACTTGTGAATTCCGATCCAACCAAGGCCCAAGACTCCCAGAATGATGGCGACGAGGCCCATTCCCGTCTTGTCAAAGTCCCTTCTTGTCATGCTCATTTTTGCCCAATTGCCGGAGAGGTTCTCACCACATTCGGTGTCCCACTCGCTAGCACCCCATCTTACGAGCAAAAGCCTGAATGGGTTGAGAAAAGTATGACTTTCGACCCGGCACTCCCTTTTCCGAGAGGCGGCGCTGTGTGCGGTATTCCCCCGCCCTGTTCGCCTTAACAGGTAGAATGAAGGTTCAAACAGGTGCCTTTGTGCGTCTGACACCCTTGGAAACTCACCGTGGCCGATCAAGACGACTTGAACCTAACTAGCGTGAATGTTGATGAGGAACTTGGCCGTTCCTATGTCAACTACGCAATGTCCGTTATTATCTCGCGCGCTCTCCCAGATGCCCGCGATGGAATGAAGCCCGTTCAGCGACGCATTCTCTATGCGATGCGCCGTTTGAACCTCACCCCAGACAACGCTCACACCAAGTGTGCAAAGGTTGCGGGTGAAACGCAGGCGAACTATCACCCTCACGGACAAGAAGTCATCTATCCGACCATGGTCCGTATGGCTCAGTCCTGGTCGCTGCGATATCCGCTCGTTGACGGGCAAGGCAATTTCGGCTCCGTGGACGGAGACGGCGCGGCCGCCATGCGATACACGGAATGCCGACTTACGCCGCTGGCCATGGAAATGCTGGAAGACCTCGACCGCGAAACGGTCGACTTCATGCTCAACTATCTCCAGAGCGATAACGAGCCCATCGTTCTGCCCGGTAAGTTTCCGAATCTTCTTTGCAACGGTTCTCAGGGAATTGCGGTTGGAATGGCCACCAACCTGCCTCCGCACAACCTCACCGAGGTGTGCGACGCGCTCCTGTATCGAATCGATAAGCCCGACAGTTCGCTGGATGAGATCATGGAGATCATCCCCGGTCCAGACTTCCCCACTTACGGGATTATCATGGGCACCAAGGGCATTCGCTCCGCTTACGAAACGGGTCGTGGATCGATCGTTCTTCAAGCGAAGACGATGATCGAGCCGGGTGAAGCGGGCAAATCGGTAATCGTCGTTACTGAGATTCCCTACCAGGTCAACAAGAAGACCTTGGTCGAGAACATTGCGCGGATTGCGAAAGAGAAGAAGTTTGACGGCATTGTTAGCGTTCAGGACTATTCGGACAAGCGCGGCATGCGAGTCGAAATCGAGATTCGCCGCGACGTCAACCCGAACAAGGCGCTCAACTATCTTCTGAAGCACACCAACCTTCGCACAACGTTTGGCGCGATCATGCTTTCGCTGATCGACAACGCTCCGCGAACCGCTCCGCTTCTTGTTCTGCTCGATCAATACATTCGGCACCGACGCACCGTTATTGAGCGACGGACCAAGTACGAGCTTTACAAAACGCTCGAAGAAGTCCACCTCAACGAGGGCTATCAAATCGCACGTCGGTTCTTGGACGAGGTTATTCGGATCATCCGAAATAGCCCCGATCCCGGAACGGCTCGAGTGGAATTGGTTCGCGAGTTCGAGATGTCGCCGTTCCAAGCGAACGCAATTCTCAACATGCAACTTCGCCGCTTGACGCAGCTTGAGCAGCAAAGGCTTGAAGACGATTACAAGGCCGCTCTGAGACGAGTCCATGACCTCATGGACATTCTCAACAACGAAGCCCGACTCACCGCGGTTCTCAAAGAAGAAATCACCGTTCTAAGAGACAAGCACGGCGACGAGCGACGAACCCGAATTCAGCCAAGAGAAGCGGGCGAGTTCACCGAGGAAGATTTGATCCCGGATGAAGAAGCCATCATCAGCATCTCTCGAGATGGCTACATCAAGCGAGTTTCCATCGATGCCTACCGTCAGCAAAAGCGCGGCGGAAAGGGTGTCAACAATACGCTGAAGGCAGACGACGAACCGGCGCACCTGTTCCAAGTCAGCACTCACCACACCATTCTGTTCTTCACGGATCGGGGTCGGGTGTACAAGCTCAAGGGCTACGAAATTCCGGAATCGGGTCGATACGCTCGCGGCATGCCCGTCATCAATTACATCAACATCCTTGGTGGCGAGCGCGTTACGGCAACGGTGAGCGTGAAGGATCTCAACTCGGATGGCTTCCTCGCGATGATCACGCGTGGAACCGGTCCAAAGCGGGTTTCTGAGATCAAGCGAACCCCGCTCTCTGCCTTCGCCAACATTAGAAACAACGGCCTCATCGCTTTCGACATCGAAGAAGGCGACGAACTGGCGTGGGCGCTTCGAACCCGGGGCAACGACGAGATCATTCTCGTTACCCGAGAAGGTCAAAGCATTCGATTCTCTGAGGGCGATGCGACTTCCCGAAGCCGAGCCGCAGGTGGTGTTCGAGCCATCGCGTTCAAGGAAGGAAAGGAGGATGACGTCGTGGTATCGGCATTCGTTGCCGACGACGAGCAATCCGTTCTTGTCGTTAGCGAGAATGGTTTCGGCAAGCGCACCCTAGTCTCCGAATACCGCATTCAGGGTCGGGGCGGTAGTGGAACGCTTACCATGAACTGCACCGAAAAGACGGGCAAGATTGTTGGCGCCGAAGCCGTGGAGAACGATGACAAACTCCTTCTCATGACCGTCAAGGGCAAGGGCATCCGGATTCGGGTCAAGGAGATTCGAGAAACGGGTCGAGTCGCTCAGGGAGTCAAACTCGTGAACCTTGCCAATGGAGACCAAGTCGCTTCGATCGCCCGAATCGTGAAGGGCACCGATGACGGTGACATCGAAGACGAAGAGGGCGGCGAGGAATAAGACTCTCTTTGCTCTTAGAAGCAGAAAAGACCCTTGGCTTTTGCCAAGGGTCTTTTCAATTTTCATCGAAGGCTTCCTTTAGGCAACCCGGTTCATCGGCAAGAACCGCGTGATCATCGGATAAAGCGTCACATCGACGTCTTCATGACTCTCGATGGTCACGATATCAAGAGGATCGGCATCGCGAGCGGCCTGTAACGAGATCGGGTTATCGACGACGATCACGCAACTGGCGATGTTGACGCCCATTGCGGTTGCGCACGATAGATAGGGCTCGCAGTGGGGCTTGGCGTGCGTCACTTGCTCCTGTCCAATCACCGCGTCCAAATACTCGTACACGCCAACCACTTTGAGCAAAGAGTGCAACGGCTCGGAGGCCATGTTCGAGGCTACGCCAAGGAACAGTCCGTCCTGTTTAAGAAGGTCCAATAGGGCTAGCTTGGTTTCATCCGGTCGGAGAAAATCTCGAATCACTTCCTTGGTGATTCCCTGCTTGACGTCCAGAACGTGGTTGTGCCACTCCAGAGGGAATCCCTTCTCTGCGGTCAGCCGCAGCAGTTTTTGGCGTGTGGGTAGACCGTTGTACTCGTTCTCGTGATCGCGCCGGCTGATGCACCATCCTTTCGTCGCGAGTGCGCGATTCAGCGCGTGAAAGTGCAGTTCCGACGCATTCACCAGAACGCCGTCGGCATCAAAAATCACCGCTTGTACCATGCTTCTTATCGAACCCTTCCCTTAGTTGTCCGCCGCGGAGTTGTCGATGGGCGACTTCCCCGGCCTGGCTCCTCTCCCCAGAAGTGCCGAATTTTTCAGCGGACAGCTTGATTTTCGGAGAGAATGAACCCGTTTCTTAGTTTTTCC
>CAZAVC010000061.1:0-9115 GCA_964488265.1 uncultured Fimbriimonas sp. | reverse complement strand
TGGTGAATATCCCAATGCGGTTGTCGCTTCGGGCTTTTCTGTCCAAAGAGTCCGTTACATCGGGCTGATCCTTATGGGTCTCATCGCTGGATTGGGCGGTGCGTACTTTGCCGTTGGTGTCACCGGGTCTTTTGCGCCGGGCTATATCGCAGGGCGCGGTTTTGTTGCGATCGCCATGGTGACGTTTGGTCGGTGGAAACCCGTTTGGATTCTTCTCGGCTCTCTGCTGATCGGATACGCGGATCGCCTGCAGTTGGACCTCCAAGCAGCCGGGATCAAATTGCCGCTACAGGTGCTGCTTGCCCTTCCGTATGTCCTCACTTTGATCGTGCTTGTTGTTTTAGGCAAGGGTGTTCGCGCACCTGCAGCGCTCGGGAAAGCGTATACAGAGAGGTGATCGTCATCGACCAGGCAAAAGAATCCGTTGAGCAAATTGGTTCGTTGGGTCGAACCGTACGCATGGTGAGAAGGCTTACGTTCTCAGCGGGTCACCGATACTGGAGAGCAGACCTTTCGAAAGAAGAGAACTTGGCGTTGTTCGGGACAATTGCATCGCCCTACAACCACGGTCACAACTATGTTCTAGATGTCGATGTTGAGGGCCAGGTCGATGAATCTAACGGAATGGTCGTCAACATCAAAGTGATCGACGACATCGTCCGTCGATCCGTGATCGAACGTTATCACAACAAGAGCATCAATGACGAGGTGCCCGAGTTTGCCCACCGCGCTCCCTCCCTAGAAAACATGCTGGAGAGTCTTTGGCAGGAAATCAAACCACTCTTGCCATCAGAAGTCTCGCTCACCCAGTTGCGACTTGAGGAGATGCCAACTCTTATTGGAGAAAAAAACATGACCGACACCCTCGTGAAACTAACTCGAGTTTATGAGTTCGCTGCATCGCACCGACTCCATGCAGACGCCCTGAGCCACGAGGAGAACCTTCGGCTGTTCGGCAAGTGCAATCACATTCACGGCCACGGTCACAACTATGTCCTGGAAGTTACGGTAGCAGGGACTCCAGATCCGGTCTCGGGCATGATGTGCCCGCTCGATAAGCTCGATGAGATTGTCGAGAAAACGATTCTGAAGCGATACGATCACCGAAATCTCAACCTCGACCTTCCGGAGTACGAGGGTCGAAACACTACTTCGGAAGTGGTTGCCCTACAGATCTTTGATGACCTCAAAGCGGCGATTGAAAGAGAGAATAGCTCGGGTTCTTTTGGATCGGCCCACCTCCATCGTGTTCGAGTCCATGAGACGGCTCGCAACATATTTGAAGTGACCAACTAGCTTTCTCGTTAAAAGTCTTAACGTTACTGCGTCATTTTTATCTCGCCAGACGTCTAAAACCTCAAGCATGGTCCACTGGAACCAGAGACCCATAGGGAAGCGTGTCCCGCCACAAATGTGGCGGGACACGATAATACGCGTTGACTATCTGCGCGAACTCCAAGGGCCTGAACGTGCGTGCGTTCGGGCCTTTGTGTTTCCTAGGGGGCAAAGTCTTCAAGGCGCCCATGCGAATCTTCCGGAAATAGCCGAGCGTGACAGGCTCCCGGCTAGTCGATGGCACTAAGGAGAACTCCTGCGATGGCACTACACGATGTATTGGTCCTAAACAGCAACTACGAGCCGTTGAACGTCTGTCACGTTCGGCGCGCAATCTCGCTGCTCATGCGCGGCAAGGCAGATGTTATTGTTGAACACTCGGTATCAGTCCGAACAGTCAAAGGAGAACTGAGTTCTCCTGCGGTCGTGAGGATGCGGTATCAGGTCAAGCGCCCTCTTCCACAACTCCGACTTTCAAGGCACGCCGTGTTGGCACGCGATAATTTCACGTGTCAGTACTGCGGGGTCCGCGGAAAAGACATGACGATCGATCACGTCATTCCTCGTTGGGCGGGCGGTCCTCATACCTGGGACAACCTTGTCGCCTGCTGCCGAAAGTGCAACCTGAAGAAGGCAGACAAGACCCCGCAGCAGGCAAATATGAAGTTGGCTCGGAAACCTAAGCGGCCAAGCTTCATTCCTTACCTGTCTCTGCCCCAGTATCTGCGGGCTCAGGGTAGGGAAGAGTGGAGAGACTTCTTGCCATTTTTCCCAGAACTGAGCAATTATGTGGACCACGTTGCCTAGTCTCTGAGACTTGCAACAGGGAAATGGAAAAGGGAGTTTGAAAAGGAAGCTCCCTTTTCTGTTTACAAATCGTCATATAATGGCGATACCGCAGTGCGAAGCTGGGCTCAGGGAACGGATTCCCGGTACGGTTCACGACGTGCTTCGGGCGGTATTATTGCGACATTGAACTTTGTCGCTTCCATGGAGGGAAGCAGTTGCTATGAACGTCCTACAAATCGAAGGTGGATTCCGACTTCGGGGTGAAATCGAAGTTTCCGGGAGCAAGAACATTGCTCTTGCTCTCTTGTCGGCGGTCGCTCTGTGCGAAGAGCCCGTAACGTTGCGAAACGTTCCCCGCATTTCCGACACTCACATGAAGGCGCACCTTCTGGAAGAGTTTGGGGCGAAGGTCGAGTGGAACGGAAACAACCTTACGGTGGATTGTTCTGGGCTCAAAATGGGCTACCCGTCGGAAGAGTCCGTTCGCGCCATTCGAACGAGCTTCTATATGCTCGGGCCACTTCTGGCACGACTGGGTGAAGTCGAGCTTCCCGCTCCGGGAGGTTGTAAGATCGGAGCGCGCCCGGTGGATTACCACGTGCGTGGTCTCCAATTGATGGGCGCCGAGGTTGAGCTGTCGGGCGGGCGATACTTCGCGCGAGCCACCAAGATTAAGGGAGCCGACATTTATCTGGACTTTCCCAGCGCAGGTGCTACCCAACACTTGATGTCCACGGCGGTTCTTGCTGAAGGCGTCACCACGATTCAGAATGCGGCCATGGAGCCAGAAGTAGTTGCCCTAGCCGACTTTTTACGGGCGATGGGTGCGAAGATCGAGGGAGCGGGCACGGCGACGATTACGATTTTTGGCGGCGCAAACTTGCGCGGCACCTCCTTTAGGGTGCCTGCAGACCGGATTCAGGTTGGAACTTTTCTTCTTGCGGGAGCGATCACCCATGGCGATGTCACAGTTCTGGGGATCATGCCGGAAGATCAAACGGCGGTCGTCAACAAACTCCGAGAAGCTGGAGCACTTGTTGAAGAAACCAGCGAAACCGTTCGCGTCAAGGTAGATAATCAGCTCGAAGCGATCCGCATCCGAACGATGCCGCACCCTGGATTTCCAACCGACATTCAACAGCCAATGGCGGCCATGCTCACCCTTGCCAACGGTACGAGCGTTATTGAAGAGACGATTTACGAAAGTCGGTCCGGGCATATTCCGGAACTCGTTCGAATGGGAGCCAATATCCAGTCCGAGGGGCGGACCTCGATTATTCAAGGTGTGAAACGGCTTCACGGTTCAAACGTGGTCGCTTCGGATCTTCGGGCGGGCGCCGCTCTGTGTCTCGCTGGACTGGCTGCGGAAGGGGTTACAACGGTGGAGAACGTCCACTATATCGATCGAGGATACGAAGCGATCGAACACTCCCTGAGCGACCTTGGCGGAAAAGTTAAGCGCGTTGCTGTTGAGCCTCGTAAGGTACGCTAAAAGTTCCCTTGAACCTAATTCCGCGGATCGGCGTCGACCTTGGCACTGCCAATTTGCTCGTCTATAGACGAGGTAAAGGAATCGTGCTTTCGGAACCGACCGTAGTTGCGATCAACACCTCCAACGGGGTAGTTCTCGCGGTTGGAAACGAAGCGCGAGAAATGCTCGGTCGCACTCCGGGAAACATTCAAGCAATCAGGCCGCTCAAAGACGGAGTCATTGCGGACTACTCCACGACGCTTAAAATGTTGGAGTTCATCATCCGCAAAACCTGCGGAACGCGGCTCCCGTTTTCGATCAAACCGCACGTTCTTATCTGCGTCCCGTCGGGAGTGACGAACGTCGAGCGCCGCGCAGTCGTGCAGGCCGCATTGGAAGCCGGAGCAGGAAAAGCAGAGACGATCGAAGAACCCATGGCGGCGGCGATTGGGGCAGGACTCCCAATCAACACCCCGGGTGGGAACATGGTTGTTGATATCGGTGGCGGCACCACGGATATTGCCGTGATCTCCTTAGGCGGAATTGTCCTTGCTCGAAGCATTCGAGTTGGTGGCAACAAGATGGATGAGGCGATCATCAAGCACATCCGAAACGCCTACTCGCTCATGATCGGTGAGCCAACCGCTGAGGACATCAAGATTCGACTCGGCTCTGCGTTTCCGTTGCAGCAAGAGCTCACGATGGAAGTACGCGGTCGAGATCTCATCTACGGACTGCCAAAAACAATTGAGATCTCAAGCACGGAAATTCGAGAAGCTCTAAACGAGCCCGTGCGGGCGATTGCTGAGCGAGTTTGTCACGTCCTTGAAGAGACCCCACCGGAACTTGCAAGCGATGTTATCGAGCGCGGTATCACCCTTACGGGTGGCGGAGCCCTTCTCAAAGGTCTCGACCGTTTGCTTCAGTCAGTCACGGATATTCCTGTCCGTGTTGCGGACAATGCGCTTGATTGCGTGGCGATTGGAACCGGCAAAGCACTCGAAGACTTAGATGCGATCTACAAAAGTGGCGCGGTGAGCAATATATGAAAGCCGTTCTTCCCTTACTTCTTCTTGTCGTTTCGGCGTGCGTTGGGGCTCAGGCGACCGAGGAGCGAAAACCGGATTACAAGAAGCGTCTTGAGGCCCGTCAAAAGCAGCTTGATGCGGAAAAGAAGCTAGATGCCCAGATCGTGACAAGGGCGCAAGCGCTAAAAATTTTTCAGAAGGCTGATTCCGCACTCCAAGCATCAGCACGACTACCAAAACCCATCTGGAAGTGCACGTTAGCAAACGATAAAGCCAAATTGACGCGAGACGAGGTGATCGAACAGATAGCCTCTTTGGAGAAGGCGTATCGCCCTTACTTCACGCGGAAAGCTCGGCCGCTAAAGTTCGAAGAGTCTCGAGTAGTTGCTGTCAAGAACCGCCCGGTCGTGATCGAGTTGGTAAAAAAGGGTGTTCTCGCTCCCTACGGTCCGCTCGTGACGGACAAAGTGGAACTGGTTTCTATTGGCGTTCTAGGCGATGCCGTTGGCATGGCACTGTCTCGGTTGGTTGATTTCGTCCATCGTCCTAGCAGAGAATTTTCTCCGCAGACGATGAAGCCGGGTTAGTCGACTGTTACAACCGTCTGCACGCCGGGAATCTTTGCCTTCAGAACTTCCTCAACTCCGTTTCGGATCGTGAGGCTGGACATTGGGCAAGAGCGGCATGCTCCCTTGAGTCGGAGTTGCACCTCTCCACTCAGCGAGACGTTCACGAGCTCGATGCTTCCGCCATGCGAATTGGCGTATTTCTCCACGGAAGCCATTTCGGACTGGACGCTGTCAAAGAGGGCCTGATTCTCGATTTCAACAGCATGGGATTGGCCAAGAAGTCTCCGAATCAGGCTCATATTTCTATCCTACTCTCGCAACTTACGAATGTCGCAACCAGACCTGCATATAAGACGCTCCGCCGTTCGCCCAAAGTCGATAAGGCTTCAGCGTGAGGGTTGCTTCCTCGCGCTCTGTTGTTTCCAACTCCGCGTAAGGCTCATCCGGAAAGTCGAGTGTTTCTCGAATGACGGGTATTCGGAAGAGCGGAGACCCATCGAGAGCCGCTCCCACTTGCTCTAGTTGCTCGATGTCAAGGAGTTGGGCAATTTGTGGCGCTTTTGAAAGTTCGACCTCCTCAGCGGCATAGATGGTAGGACCGTAAGAAAGGGCTAACCGACCGGAGTTGTCAAGAATGGCGGGATGGCTTTCCACCCATTTAGGCTCCATGTGAAAATCAAGTTCCACGGTGTCTCCGCTTCTCCAGGATCTACTGAACACGGCATAGCCTTGTTCGTATTCGGCTCCATCTTCCGAGCCCTTCAGATCGGTGGTCACTTCCTCTGCCCAATCGGGGATGCGAATCGCAAGCTCGAACGCCCTCGGTGCTTTCTTGATGGTGATCGTCGAGCTGCCTTTCTGGGGATACGAAGTCGCGACTGAGAGAACCGCTTCTCCTGTCGGGAGTTTGAGAGTCCATTCACCGCTGATTGGAAAGTGGATGTAGACCCGGTCTCCATCAACGGAAAGCGCGTAACGGTCGATGAGGCCGATGGTGCGAGCGACGTTGGCTGGACAGCACGCGCATGGGAAGAAGGTTCTGCGCTCTGTGTTGGCTCGGCTTTCTAGGGGATTCTCATAGAAGTACTTCGTTGTATCCCAAGAGATTCCACTGAGCACGCCGTTGAAAAGGGTGCGCTCGACAACGTCCATGTAGGCAGAATCCTTGGTAAGGGCAAACATCTGCGAACCCCACATCGCAAGAGCGATTCCGGCGCAAGTCTCCGCATATGCGTTTAGGTTCGGGAGGTCGTAGTCGTGCGTAAAGCCTTCATTCGTGCCACTGGAGCCAATTCCGCCTGTTACGTACATGCGCTTGAGGGTCAGGTTGGACCAAACGGCTTCCAATGCCTCAATCTGACCCGCGTTGGATTGCACAGAGTTGATCCATGCAACCGCAGAATAGAGGTAAGCCGCCCGAACCGAGTGACCCTCGATCGTGCGGTGCTCACGGATCGGAGCATGGTCTTGAGCGTAAGCGCCGTCGTACTTTCCATCCTTGTAATGGAGGGCCTTTGCGGCGGGGAAGATCGCTCCCGTTTCAGGGGCGGTCAGCTCTTGTTCGAAGGTTGATGGTCGCTCGCCACGATGATCGATCATCCGCTTTGCTAGATCGAAGTAGTTCTGGTTGCCTGTCACTCTCCAGAGTCGGAGCAACGCGTACTCGATTTCGGGGTGACCACAAAACCGCGCCGGCTCCGATTTGGCAAACTTCGTTACAAGAAGGTCGGCAAACTTGATTCCAATGTTGAGAAGTCGCCGCTCGCCGTGTCGCTCAAACCAGGCGACCCCTGCCTCGATGAGGTGGCCCGCACAATACATTTCGTGGTCAACGGCCAGATTAGAGAATCGCTTGGAATTTGGGTTCAGTTGGAAGAAAGTGTTCACGTAGCCATCAACGTCTTGGGCCGACTCTATCACGCTCACACATTCGTGAACCATATGCAACAGGTCTGAGTGGGGCTCCGCTTCCAGCACATATGCGGCTGCCTCTAACCACTTGTAGACGTCGGAGTCGTTGAACCGAAAACCATCGAAGGTGTTATAGACGCCTTTTGCAACATTCCGGAAGTTTTGCAGCCTGCCGCTCGTTTCCATCTCGTTAAATTGAGAAGGCAGGCCCTTTGTGGCGAGGTTGTGGAAGTACGTTTTCCACATAGAGTCCCCGTGCTGAAACTTGATGGTCTTGGTCACAGCCAAACTTTACCGGAGCAAGAACGGTTCTAGGCGGCGATGATACGGTTCCGCCCCGATCGTTTGGCCTCGTAAAGGCGCACATCTGCAAGCGAGAGAAGTGCATTGGGCGTGCTAGTCGACGCCGAGGTAGTCGCAGTTCCAATGCTGACGGTTACTGGACTTTTCGACCATCGGTGATCAGCGATCGCTTTCCTCATTCGTTCGGCAATCAACTTCGCTTCGAAGGAACTCGTGCGCGGAAGGATGACGACAAATTCTTCACCACCGAATCTCGCCGGTACGTCTCCAGCCCGAGAACTTTGAGCGAGAATGCCAGCTAACGTTGCCAGCACCTGGTCTCCGTGGAGATGACCATACGTATCGTTGATCTCTTTGAAGTGATCGATGTCGATAAGTAAAATGCTCAACTCGTCCCGGCCAACCGATCTAAACTCTCTTTCCAGTTCGGCGATAAACCCTCTACGGTTGGCGATTCCGGTTAACTCGTCGGTCATTGCTAGGCGCAGGAGCGAGAGGTCCAACGGGCCAGAATTCTGGCTACGCGACTCCTTCCGGAACGAGTGCAGCACCCCGGTGAGCTCTCCTTCAGAGTTTCTCATTGCCTTTGAAGCATGCCAGAGGTCCGTAGAATCTTGATCTCCGCATCCGGGAATGATTTCCTCCTGGAGAGAGTCGTTCTCGGATCTTGCGAGAAGATTCAGTCGGTCCCAAGCATGATCGGGGAGAAAACTGGTGATGTGTGTGCCTATAACTTGGAAATCGCGGATTTCGAATAGCGACTCGGCCATTTCGTTGATCTCACGGATGATTCCGGTTGGGTCGGTACAAATCTGGGCTACGCATCCAGCCTTGAAAAGGCACTCGTAACGTCGCCGCACTTGCTCGAAGGCGCGCTCGGCTTCTTCAAGAAGATCTCGGTATTCCTGTTCTCGAAGCTTGGTGAGCCGTGCTTCAAACGTGTGTGAAAGTTGCCGCGCAAGTGCGGCTAGTGCAGAGATTTGTCCTTCTGAAATCTCTCGAGGTTCGCGATCCATCACGCAAAGCGACCCGAGAGGAAGTCCTTCAACGGTGATAGGAACACCCGCATAGAATCGGAGTTGAAAATCGCCGGTGACCAGATCGTTATCTGCAAATCGAGTGTCTAATTGTGCGTTCGGTACGATCAGAGGTTCGTCGGAAAGAATGGCGTAGCTACAAAAGCTCACTTCCCGCGACGTTTCGGTGATGGTGAGTCCCACGCTGGATTTGAACCACTGGCGATTTTCGTCCACAAGCGAAAGGGCGGCTATCGGAGTGCGGCAGATCGTGCTCGCAAGCAGTGTGAAGTCGTCGTACATCTCTTCACGAAGCGAATCCAGAATCTGGAGCCTCCGTAAAAAGGCGAGTCGATCCTGCTCTTGGGCGTGATTAGGACTCCGCATACACTGATATATCGGACGATAAAACAAGTTTAACAGGGGAATTTGAACCAGAAACCCGCTGATGTATTTGAAGGTGGTGACGTCCCGTTGGGCTACAACAACATTTGACCGGGATGTCGCGATTGATCGCGGGAAGTTCCACGAGAGGCTGGACGGTAACATCCGATGCCAAAAGAACTTGGTGCCCAGGAAAGGACTCGAACCTTCACTCCCTTGCGAGAACTAGTACCTGAAACTAGCGCGTCTACCAATTCCGGCCTGGCATTGAGCTATTTTTGCAGGAAGCTACCCTCCAACTATCTTCGC
>CAZAVC010000060.1:0-9116 GCA_964488265.1 uncultured Fimbriimonas sp. | reverse complement strand
CCCCGATGCGTTGTCTTGCAGCATGTCACTGCTTGAACTCAACTGATCGATGGGGAAAGCCTAATCCACGGTGATGCGGTCATAATTTGAGTTCATGGAGATCGTCGTTCCGGAAGAGTTTCGATATTTGTACGTTCAAAACGACGAGCGGCCGGTAGTCAAGATTCCCGATCCCGTTCTAAGAAAGGTTGCCGCCGAAGTCACGAAAGTTGGCAAGAAGACCGACTTTTTCATCGATGAGATGATGCGGGTCATGCGCAAGGCGAACGGTATTGGTCTTGCGGGTCCTCAACTGGGCGTTTCTCAGCGAATCATCGTCATTGCTCCTCACGATTTCAAACCTGCCGCGCTGATCAATCCTCGGATCATCAAGGCCGAAGGTGAGCAGATTGGGCAGGAAGGGTGCCTGAGCATTCCGGGGTTGTACGGAGACGTGAAGCGCTACGACTACATTGAAGTGGAAGCGTTTGACCGCAAAGGTCGCGAATTGGTTTACGAACTTGAAGGACTGCCCGCGCGAGTGGTCCAGCACGAGATTGACCACCTAGACGGAATCCTGTTCATCGACAAGGTTGACGCGAAGACTCTCCATTGGCAAGATCCCGATCGTCACCAGGAAGACGAAGAAGAGATCTGATCGGAATGCGGCTTGTCTTTTTCGGCAGCGGGATTTTCGCCGTCCCAATTTTAAGGGCACTTGCCCCCCACGTCATTGCGGTGGTGACTCAGCCCGATAAGCCAACCGGACGGAAGATGGTGCTTACACCGACGCCCGTGAAGGTGGTTGCCGAAGAACTAGGTTTGGCCATTCACACACCGATCAAGGCTCGGGACTCCGAGTTTGTCGACTGGGTGAGATCTCTGGACTCCGACGCGTTGGTCGTGGCGAGCTACGGGCAGATCCTTTCTCAAAAGCTTTTGGATTCAGCAAAGCGGGGGGGAATCAACTTGCACGGCTCGATCCTGCCGGAATATCGAGGTGCAGCGCCGATACAGCGGTGCCTCATCGACGGCAAGCCGGAAACGGGCGTCACCCTCATGCAGATGGATAAGGGGATGGACACGGGCGACATGATCGCCATCGAGACCACTCCGATCACTCCCGAAGACACCTACGCAACACTCGAACCCAAGCTGGGTGAGTTGGCGGCGAAGATGGCGGCGGACTGGATGCAGCGAATCGTCGAAGGCGACTACCTTCGCGAACCCCAGAATCACGACCTAGCGACTTACGCTCCCAAAATTACCAAGGAAGACGGTTATCTCAACTGGACTGAGGACGCGTTGACGATTTACCACCGATGGCAGGGCTTGTCTCCGCGACCGGGAATCGTTCTCCCGACGCCGAACGGGGTGATCAAGCTCGCTAAGTTTAATGTCCTCCCAAGCGCGGCGGGTGAGATCCCGGGAAGGATTCTCTCCGTAAAGCCCCAGGTGATGGTGGCCGCATTAAACGGGGTTCTGGAACTCCTGGAGGTTCAGCCAGAAGGCAAGCCCGTCATGGCGGCAACGGCCTGGGCGAACGGCGCTCGCCTTGCTATCGGCGACAACTTGCAACCCGTTTGAACCTGTAATCCAATTGAAATCGCATTGCGATACGAACTCGGAACCTTGCTTCCGAGTGTTGGGTTCATAATCCTTAGTTGTGACGAGTCAGAAGGTTCTTCGACGCATTCTCATTGGTGCGGTGATCTTGGTTGGTCTGGTTCTCGGCATCCAGTGGCTCACGAGCTTACAGGGCGACCTTGACCTAGGCAACGCGAACACGGCGGGCATGATCGCGGCGGTCCAGCTTGAAGATGACGGTCAATCTGCGGTTGTGGTCAAAGAGGACGGCACCGTTGTTAAGAACAGCGGATGGCAACCGGGCAATCAAGACCGGGACCTTGCCTGGGACCCGGAAGGTCAACGATTGTTCTTTGTATCCGACAGGCAAGAAGAGACTTACCACGTTTATCGATGGAATCCCGACAAGAACAACTCGCCAGAAAAGCGATCGGTCGATAAAGCGGGTCGGTCCAGCATCTTCTTCGATCTCGAAAAGCACAGTGAGACGGATCGCACCGCATTGATCACGACTCGGGGCACTGTTCAGCGCTTCAACCCGAAAGACGGTTCTTTCAAACAGGTTCTTCCCCCCAGCAACTCGGCAGGAGCCACCGAAGAGGGAGGCTCGACCACGGCAATGGAAGGCACCTATGGTCGCTTGGGTGGCACTAGCTTCCGAAATGCGGTTTGGTTGAAAGAGCGCACTTGGGCCGCAGCCGTGATGCGCACAGACGAAGGCGAGATTCTACTGGTCCAACCGCTTTTCACCGAGGATGGAAAGCCTGCGAAACCGCAGGTGATCATGGCGGCGAAGAAGATCGATATGGCGGTGAACCCCAAAACGGGCGCCCTGATTTTCACCTTCATGGATTTCCAGTTCCCGCAGAACCAGCCGATTCCCGAAGAAAGCATCAAGAACGGAAAAGTGGTTCGACCCTTTTTCCACGGAATCGGTCTGTTCGATCCGTCATCCGACCCGGCTTTCGGACTCGTCGCCGGCGTGCCAGACGATAAGACTTGTTTCTCCAGCCCGGCTGTCGCACCGGATGGCAACTCGTTCGTTGTCGTGATCGGCAAGTATTCTGGCGACGGTTCCATCGAGTCCCGAGGACTCGTGAGCATTCCGTTTGAGATAGGCGCCGCTTCGAAGGGAAGTCCGCTCCTTGAAGGCGAGGTTTACGAACCGTCTTGGAATCCGGCAGGCGACAAACTGGTCTACATCCGAAAAACAGGTTCCAACCGCGCGGTCTATTCCTGCGATTCCTCCGGTGGTGGGGAAAAGAACATCACGGGCGATAAAGGCGACTTTATGAAACCTATCTTCTCGCCGCAAGTCAAATAACCACACGCGCTCAAGAAGGATCTTATGAACTCACAACAACCCAACCGTAAGGTCCTCGGACTTATCGTCATCGTAACGGCCGCGCTCATCA
Organism: uncultured Fimbriimonas sp.; assembly: GCA_964488265.1. GTDB lineage: Bacteria > Armatimonadota > Fimbriimonadia > Fimbriimonadales > Fimbriimonadaceae > Fimbriimonas. The sequence continues at coordinate 6,135 of CAZAVC010000060.1, read as the reverse complement.
TTGGGTGTGGCGGTTTCGGAACCTCAGTGGAATCCAAAACCACCGGGTCTGGAAGTACGGCAGGCGGAGCAACGGGTGGGACCGCATCTTCAGGTGGAGATACCGGTACCGCCGGATCCTCTTCGTCAACGGCCGGAACAGGCTCAACCGCGGGAACAGGTTCGACTGCGGGAACCTCTTCCACCGCCTCAACGGGCGGTACCACTGATGGCACAACGGTCGGTGGGACCGATGGAGGCACGACCGTTGGTGGAAGTGATGGCGGAACAACCGTAGGTTCGACCGATGGCGGCACCACCGTTGGTGGCAGCGACGGTGGCACGACGGTTGGATCAACCGACGGCGGCACCACCGTTGGCGGTGGCAGTGGCGGGACGACGGTTGGCAGCACCGATGGCGGCACAACGGTTGGAGGAAGCGACGGAGGAACCACAGTTGGAACGACCGACGGTGGCACCACGGGAACGAGTGGGACGAGCGGAACGACCGACGGTGGAACGACAGGAACCACGGGCACAACTGGCACTACCGGAACCACGGGAACGACAGGAACCACTGGAACGACGGGAACCACGGGAACTACAGGAACCACGGGAACGGCCGGAACTACTGGAACCGGCTCTTAACGGGTCACGGCCGATTGAATCGGACCGTAGTAAAGGGGGATTCCTTTAGATTTCGCCAAATGACCCATAATGTTAAGAAGGCCCTGCAATTCTCCTCTTTGGGGGCCGGATCAAGGAAGAAATGCGCATTCATTTTCAAGAACGACTCGCCGCAATCTCCACCGAAGTGGTGAAGATGAGCCAAGAAGCGGAAGCCATGGTAAGGCTTGCCGTGGAGTCGATTCTGCAAAACGACCCGAATCTCGCGCTGCAAGTGATTGCCGCTGACGACGAGATCGACAACTGGGAGCGAAAGGCTCTCCACGGTGCCATCGCAACCGTGATGCAAGAATCGCCCGTGGCGAACGATCTTCGGTTTCTCATTTCCACCCTTGGAGTGGTGGGCGAAATCGAAAGTGTTGCGGATGACGCCGTGAAACTCGCTCGTCGAAGCCGCAAGCTCGTGGGCGTATTCCCCTCTTCGCTCAAGATTTCCTTCTCGGAGGTCTCCGGCATGTCTCGGTCCATGTTCAACCAAGCTATGAAGCTGTACTTGGACTACTCCGACGAGTTGTCGCAGGAGATCATCGACCAAGACGTCGATGTAGACAAAGCTTATTCCCGTGCCCGTGATCAAATTTACGAAATGATCAAAGCCGACCCGGTTAGCACCGAGCACCTCATTCGAGCCATTGAATCGTTCCACGCCTTGGAGCACGTCGCGGATCGAGCGGTGGCCATAGCTAAACGGATGCGAAACGTCCACATGAGAATCACGTCGACGGGCAGCTTGGAAGATATTCAGGCGATCGTCTAAGATTCCTCTTCAGAAGGAATCGTGACCTCAGGGGCGAGCTGAATGCCCACACGCGTGATTCGGCGACGAGCCATGTTCTCAACCCGGATCAGCCCGATTTCCGTCTGAACGGAGTCGCCTGGGCGTGGCACCCGCTCCAAAGACTCGACGATGACGGTTGCGATCGTTTCCCGAGACGGTTCGTTCTCGAGCTTTAGGTTCAATCTCTCTACCAGTTCATCCATCCGCAGGTCTGCTCGGGCAGAAATTCTGCCGCCTGGGAAGGTTTCTACCGTGGGACGCTCGCTCTCGAGCGTGTCCTCGAGCTCACCAAAGATCTCTTCGACAACGTCTTCCAGCGTGATGATGCCGCTCGTTCCACCGTACTCATCCATCACCACCAGCATCTGGGTTTTGTTGTCTTGCATCGTCTGAACAATCCTGTCGAACGACAAGTTCTCGGGGATCGCAATCATCGGTCGGACCAACTCATCCAATTTAGCGGTGGGGTTCTTCAGGTGTTTCAGAACATCGTGCAGGTACGCGATTCCCACGATGTCATCAATATCGCCTCGGCATATCGGCGACCGGCTGTGCTTGATCCGGACAAACCGTTGCACCGCTTCTTCGATGCTGAGATCAGCATCAATCCAGCGCACGTCTAGCCGGTGGACCATGATGTCCCTCGCCGCCAAGCCCTCGGTTCGGAACGTCTTAGACAGCAGGTCGGCGTGGCCCTTTTCAAGAACTCCTCCGGAACGACCCGCTTGAATCATCATCAGCAGTTCATCCCGCTCGAGGGTCTCTTTGCCGGTCTCTTTAATATCTATCCCAAGCGGCTTAAGAATGAACTGAGAAGTCACCTGTGCCAGCCAAATAATGGGCTTAAAGATGGTGACGAAACCCTGCAAGGGGGCATAGCCCGTGAGCATGAACCGCTCGGGGTGTTTCAGGGCGAGATACTTCGGGACCAACTCGCCAACCACAACTAGGAAGAACAAGACCAGGAAAAGCGAGATTGCTTGGCCGAGGCGAGGATCTAGCCCTGTAAAGGCCTTGATGAGAAGGGAGGTAATGAACGGTTCGGTGAACGCACCCATCGCGATGCCCACGATGGTGATTCCAATTTGAGTCCCCGCAATGAATGGGCTCAAGTTATCAATGACTTGAATCAGCTTCTTGGCGCGAGACTTACCCTGTTTCGCAAGACTCTCTAGCTTGCTTCGACGCATCGAAACAACGGCGTACTCACCACCCACAAAGAAGAAGCTCGCAAGGACCAGTAGAGCGCTGGCTCCCCAATTAACGACCGGATTACCGCCCGGAGCATGCTCTACCACAACCCTGCTATTTTAGCAGGGTTTGAGATTCCGATTATTTCGCCACGTACGGCTGCCACTTTCCTGCTTTAGCCTGACTCAAGTAATCGTCGATTCCCATCTCTCGACCATTCCCATGGACGCGCCAGATGCGGTACGGATCAAATCTTTTGTCGTTTGGAGAGAGGCTAGGCGCGGAGCCAGCAAGGACAGACGACTCCAGTTTGTAGGTTTTGCCCTTGAACTCGAATTCCTTCACCAACTGCCGATTGGCAGGATAGGATCCATACGGCGGGGCAAAGTGAATCTTGGTGATGCCGTGCTTCTCCAGTAGGTCGCTAAGCCCGGCAATCTCTTCTTTCACCTGCTCTTCAGACAGCTTTCGAAGATCTCGATGGTGGAGGGTGTGGTTTCCAATCTCAGACCCCCACGAAACTAGAGCGTCGATCTTCTTTTTCGCGAGTTTGGGCTGATGCCAAAGGTCGGGCAGAACGTACCACATGCCTTTCACGGGGAAGTCGGGGTGCTCTTTGGCGAACTTAAGCCAGATACCGACAGCGCAGTTTGGATCGATGGTTTTGCCATCGCGTAGGTATCGAAACTGATTGATGTGCGCGTCGTCGAAGGTGATCACCACGGGCGAAGCCCCTTTGGGAAGCTTCATGGTGTTGGTGACGTACTCCGTCATCGAAACCGGGCGAAAGCCCATGTTGCGCAGGTTCTCAAGGTCGCGGCGAAACTTACGAGCCGACCGAAACATGATGTTGTCACCTTCCAAAATGTGGTGGTACATCAGCACCATCACCCTGCCGTTTGTATTGGGTTTCCGAGAGGTGACGGGCTTTTGCGGAGTGCTAGTCGTCTCGCCATCCGATCCGGTTTGGTCGGGGTCGGAGGTCTTCTGAACTTGACTGCGTCCCTGATACAGAGCCCCAAACGCTGGGAGTCGGGAGCCGGAAGGGAGGCTCGAAACAAAGGTGAATCCGATAATAAAACTAAGGGTCAACGCAATTCCTTCTGACGTGCCGGAGTGAATGTCGTAACCATCCTTAGCCCGACCAATGATCGCCGCCGGCAGAGACAAGTATATTCAGCGGCTCGACCCATTTGAATGTGATCGGATCACATTCCAGGCAAAGAAAAGAAGGGCAATGATCCGATCGTTTCGAGCGCATCAAGAAAGAAGGTGGCCGTCCTGGCCTAAGGATGCGCCCGCCAGTCCATTGGCACGGGTACAGACGCCCAATGTGTCCCTTTTGATGCCCGTTTTTTGGATTGTTTAAAAATGCCCGTTTACGCGTGTTGCCTGTCCGACGCGCGAAGCGGGGATGGATTCGGACACTGAATCTCAATCGACAATCCGTCGAAACCAGGTCGCATGCCGTGAGGCGCGAGGGCCGCCTCGAGCTGAGCGTGAGTTGCGCCACCCTGCGCGGCGTGGTGAGTAGTCACCACCTGGGCAGAGGGTTTCAGTGCGCGGGACGCACGAAGTCGCTCCACGAGTTTTGCGGCATCGGCGATATCTAGGTGTCCGGCGTAAGGCGTGTTGTGGAATCCATCGGTGGCCTCTAGGACCATGCCGTCCAATTCCCAACCTTCCAAGAAGTTAAAAGTTCGCTCCGGATACATGCCCGTGTCCGTGGCATAAAGGAATTTTGCGCCGCCCCGCTCGAAGATCAGGTTGAGGCTGTCTTCATCTTCCTTATGATTCGCCTCAATGGGCGTGATCATGTACGCACCCGTTTCAAAAGGTTGGAAGCTCCGAATGCGAACCAATTCTATGGGCCAATCCGGATAGCGAGAGGCGATGATGTCACAAACGGCGTCGTTGGCAAAAATCGGCCACGGCATGTGGTCCATCTCTACAAACGGGAAGAGGGCGTACTGCAACTCGGACACACAAAGATGGTCTTCGTGGCTGTGCGTGAAGATGAGGGCCGACCAGTCGCGCGGGTTGTGCCCGAAACGCTGGATTTGGTGGAAAGTATCCGGGCCAAAGTCGATTTTGATCGTGCGGTCAACAATCGCCGCCGATCGGGTGCGGACATCCTTCCCTCCATGACGTCGGGCGTACTCGCTTACAGGATCGTTCCCAAAGAAAGCGGGAATCCCATCCGCGGCGCCGGTGCCAAGGAGTTGTACGTTCATGATGTCCCTCATTTGAATCCGTGACCTCAGCAAAAATCGGCGAAGTGCCAGGTGATCAATCCGGAGGCGGCGGGAGGATCGAGCGCGAGGGTGCCCGTTGGAAGAGTTCCCATCGGTTCCACCTGCATCTTCATCAATTCTCCGTTACCACCTTCGATTTCGATCAAGAGTTGTCCTTCTGGCAAATTCTCGGTCGATAGCTTTGGTGCGTCTGATAGAGATCGAGTGATTTCGACCTCTAATGGATTCAACGCTCTTTCTAACATGAAATGCCCGGCAAGGGAAACCGGTAGGGACTTTGTACTTACGCTGTGCCCTGGATGTTCGCCCGCCGAACGAGGGTCGGGTAATCGCGAGACTCCGCTTGCATCTTTCAAAGTAATTGGCGCATGGTCGCTAAACCTCACCGTTTTGAGCGAGTTTTCGACCTCTTCGCGAAGTCCTGAACTCGATTTTCCTTTGGCAAGTAGCGTGGACTTTCGCAAGAAGACCGACTCGTCTTCCAAGATCACTTCGAATAGGGCGTAGTCCTCGGCGATTTCATCCGGACCCGCTTCCGGAGCGACCGGTTCTAATCCGCGTCGACGCCTGCCGGAGAGCCGTTCGCGAGCATCTTCTTGAAAAGCCCTTGCCGCCACCAACCGGTGAGAACCCTCTAAAACCAGGAGCCTTTCAAACGCGACGATTGCGAGTGGCAGCGAAAAAATCTCGTGTCGATCGCCGTTAGACTCTTCGGCGGTAAAAACCGGTTCTCCGAGGTTCGCCAGAACTGCGTCTAGGCTCTCGGTCCTAGATGCGAGAGCGACAACCGGGTCGGCATGGAACCGAGTTGCTTCGAGCATTCGCAACCGGTCTTCTCGCTCTTGAAAACCGGTCGCCTCGCTGAGCACGATCTCGGGGGCGTTCACCGGAATCAAGCCGATGATCGAGGTCCTTCGGAGGACCTGATCGCTGCGCAGAAAGTGGTGAACGTGGACGTAAAGTGCGGGATCGCCGGCAGTGGTGAGCGTTCCGTTTGCCCGCCACTGGGTCACCAAAGAAGCGGCCCGGACGTAACGGACGTGTTTGCTACGATCATCTCTCGCGCCGGAAGGTTGGGTGATCTGGGCGATATTCTCGATCGTCGCCGAGTCTGCTAGATCAGAGCCATGAACCGAGAGGTAGGAGTCGCCGGGTGATAAAAAGGAGGCGATTCGGCTAGGCTCGAAAGGCTGTTCAACCGACCCAAAACGAGTTGCCCGCAAGGCCCGCATAGCCACCATTTGAC
>CAZAVC010000059.1:0-9134 GCA_964488265.1 uncultured Fimbriimonas sp. | reverse complement strand
CGAACCTGAAGCCCGGCAAACATCAACCTGCAGGAACCGGGTGGACGATTATTGACCGACCTCCGTAGAATTGGCGAGAGGTAATCTGAGAAAGCTTATGGCACTCGCGCTGAATCGAGAGAACTACATCCTGCACAAGGTTCACTCGCTCACCGGAATCATCCCGGTCGGCTACTACATGGTCCAGCACCTTGCGCTGAACACATTTTCGCTAGGTGGACGGGAGAAGTTCGACGGGGTCATCAACTTCTTCGAGGGCATCCCGAAGCACATGCTTCTCACCCTGGAAGTTTTTGCGATCTGGATTCCGCTCGCGTTCCACGCAATCTACGGTTTGTTCATTGCCAACCGAGGTCAGCAGAACTACTTCAGCACGAAGTACAAGTGGTCGCAAAACTTGATGTACTCGTCCCAGCGCTGGTCGGGCATCTTCATCTTTTTCTTCCTCTGCTATCACGTCACCACCACCACGGGTCGCAAGTACTTCAACAATGACGCCGAACTGATCAAGTTCGACGCGTGGCACGAGTTGTTGACCTCGCAGCCTGTGATCGTGGTTGTGTACGCACTGGGCGTTCTCACGGCGAGCTATCACCTGGCGTACGGTATTTGGAACTTCTGCATCCGCTGGGGCATCACCATCAGCGATTCGGCTCAGGTTCGAATCCAGAAGTTCGCGGCGGCCGCATTTGTGGGCCTCACTCTGATGGGCTGGCTTGCACTGTTTGGATTCATCAAAGGCGACAAAACTCCGGTGGCGGCGAAAGAAGCCCCGGCGGTTGAAACTCAGATCTAGCCGGATCATTCAGCAAAGAAAAAGAGTGGCGATCCTGCATTCCAGGACTCGCCGCTCTTTCTTTGTGCCTGTCGACTAGACGAAAAGGGTGGGAGTACCGCCCGTGTGCCAGAAACACACCCGACCATCGATCTCCCCGTTTTTTGCCATGTGCAAAAGACCCGCGAAGGCTTTGCCCGAGTAGATCGGATCCAAGAAGATTCCTTCCCTCCGCGCGAGATACTCAATGGCTCGGTTGCCATGCTCGCTTGGGATGCCGTAACCGTCACCCACAAATCGCAGATCGAACCGAAAGTCTTTGGCGGTTAAGCCCTTCTGTTCCTCGAGCAGTTCATCGAGGCTCCCGGCAAGCGCCACAAACTCATGAATGAGCTCCGGTTCCGGATCGCACGCCACACCGATGTAACGCGTGGGCGTTTTGTGATATCCGTACTGCAGACCCGTTTGGGTGCTTCCGCTACTGCTGGCAGAGACCACAAAATCGAACGGTTCCGCCTGTCGCCACAGCTCCAGCGAGGCCCTGTAGAAGGCGTAGGCTCCTAAGGTGGTGGAGCCACCAACCGGTATCGAATAAACGTTGAAACCGTCGTCTTTGTACCGTTGAACGAGTTCTTGTTGACGCTCGAAGAGTTCATCCCACGTGCCGTTGGGGACAACTTCAATCTCGGCCCCCACAATGCGATCGATGGTTAAATTGCCGCCCTTCGATTTCAACGCCTTCACCATGATTTCCGGAGCGGGAGGCTCGCCTTCGTATGGAAGTTGCATCGCGACAACCGCACACTTGATCCCCAACATCGCGCACCCGACCGCAAGCTGCCGAATGAAGTTCGACTGGGCAGAACCGCAAGTCACGACAACCTCCGCACCCTTCTGTTGAGCGTCGGCAAGGAGGAACTCAAGCTTTCGACCCTTGTTTCCACCCAATGCAAATCCAGTGAGATCGTCGCGCTTGATCCACAGATCAATACCAAGGTCTTCCGAGACTCGCGGCAGACGATGAAGGGGGGTGGGAGCGGTAATCAGGGAAATGCGAGCAGGTTCAACCAAAGCACTTTTATTTTGCCCGATAGTGACCGACCGGATTTGCCCCTCAAGGAGACAGCGTCCGATCTGCCAAAATGAGAAGTGCCCGAGACTCTGAAAACCCAAGAGCAAGGCAAGAAGCGAAAATCCAACCTGCTTTGGACGGTTCTTGCATCGCTGGTATTCGTTCTCGTGGTCGGGGTGATGAGTCCGGCGGGAAACGCTCTGCGCGATCTCCTTAGCGCGGGAGTTCTCGACAACACGGAAGGGAAAACTCGGTACCAGGGCGACACCGAAGATCGGTTGCGAGCCATATTCACCGCCGCAACTCAATATCACCGCTCCGAACAGATGTTTCCGCCCGCTGCCGGATGGATGGACGATCTTCGCCTGCGAATGAAGACCGCCGATCTTAAGTCTGGCGATGAGGTTAAGAAACTGATCCGCCCCGACCTTGAGACACCGGAGGAGTTCAAGAACAAGACCCCCAAAGTTTCGGGATTCGCCATGAACGCAGCGATTGCCTCCAAGTACGACGAAGACTTGAAGGATCCGGCAATCATTCTTTTCTTCGAGAGTAAAGAAACCGCCTGGAACCAGGTCGGCGACCCTAAAACAGACGGGGTTGCCAATGGATGGGCTGTGAATCTGAAAGGCGACTTGGTTCGCTTGCCGTAATCCTTGAACCCTTAACGTTGATGCCCACTGGGGGCGGTATCCTCTACGTAGTTTCTAATCAGTGTTGATTTGAGACGGCACTTTCCTTTTCCCGACAAGAAAAGGCTTTCAACGTAGAAAGAACCATGAATCCTATGTCGACCCTTGCGAACAATTCCATCGTAAAACTCGACTTCCTGAAGCTGATGCTTCTCAGCCGGGAAGGCGATCGACGGGAGGGCATCCTCCTCCGCCAGAGTAAAGGCTGGTTCCAGGTGAGCGGCATGGGCCACGAAGCTCTCGGTGCGATGGCGCACTGTTTGCAGCCCCAAGACTACATCTTCCCTTACTATCGCGACCGAGCACTGATGCTGGCGCGAGGTCTTTCTAACTACGATCTGGCGCTTGCCTACTTTGCCAAGAAGGATTCCAGCAGCGGCGGTCGCCAAATGCCCGGCCACTATTCCAGCCGCGAGCACAACGTTTTCAGTGTTTGCACCCCCACGGGCGGCGGATTGTTGCCCGCTTGTGGCACCGCTTGGGCAATGAAGTTGGATGGCACGGATGGAGTCGCACTGGCAACTATCGGCGACGCGGCTTCTCGTCAGGGAGAGTTCTTCGAAGCATGGGCATTCGCCCTGCAAGAGAAGCTTCCGGTCATCTTCGTGGTCGAGGATAACAAGTACGGCATCTCGACACCTACGGGCAAGTTCCTTCCCTTCCACTTGGGCATGCTCGATGAGAACTCGTTCGTCAAGATCGATGGTCGCCGGGTGGACACCGTTCTCGAGGCCACCTCTCAGGCGGTGGCGAAGGCCCGAGCGGGCGAGGGTCCGACCTTGATCTGGATGGACATCGACCGACTTTCCAGCCACACCAGTTCGGACGATCACCGGGTTTATCGCGACCTAAAGGACATCGAAGAGATGCAGCATCGCGACCCGATTCGCCTGCTTGCTGAAGAGTTGATCGCAGCGGGCGAGCTCACCGAGGCTCAGTGGCAAGAAATGCAAGACGAGGTGGTTCGCGTGGTCGATGAGGACTACCTGAAGGCCGAAAAAGCGGCCGACCCAGATCCTTCTGAAGTGATGAAAGACTGCTGGGGCGAAGAGGCTGCCGCAACGAAACCCCCGATTCAACCGGGTCGACAAACCATGGTTGCCTCCATCAACCAGACCTTCAAGAAGGCTTTGGAAGACGATGGCAAGGTCGTGTTCTTCGGCGAGGACATCGAAGACCCGAAGGGTGGAGTTTTCGGAATTACCAAGGGTCTCAGCGAAGCGTTTCCAAAGCAAGTGTTCAACTCGCCCCTTGCCGAAGCGACCATTATGGGCGTCGCCGTTGGCATGGCGGCTTACGGCTGGAAACCCGTTTTCGAACTCCAGTTCATAGACTTCATCGCTCCCGCCTGGAACCAGATCACCACGAACATGAGCACGACTCGCTGGCGAACGTACGGCGAGTGGAAGACTCCTCTAGTCGTTTATGCTCCGTACGGCGCGTACCTTCCCGGAGGCTCGCTTTGGCACTCCCAGAGCAACGAGGCATCGCTCGCGCACGTCCCCGGCCTAAAGGTTGCTATTCCTTCCACACCGGAAGACGCAGCAGGTCTGCTCTGGTCGGCGATTCACGGAGACGATCCGGCGTTCGTTCTGATTCCGAAACACATCTTCCGCAAGCAGGTTGATGTTGCCAACGTTGTGCCGGTCCCGTTTGGTAAGGCACGAATCGTGAAGTCCGGCGCGGACATCACCCTTGTGACCTACGGCAACACGATTGAACTTGCTGAAGAAGCAGCCGCGAAGTCGGGCTATTCGGTTGAGATCATCGATCTTCGCAGCATCGTTCCTTGCGACTACGACACGATCACTCAATCGTTAGAGAAAACGGGTCGCTTGGTGGTTCTACACGAGGACACGAAGACGTGCGGATTCGGTCAGTCGGTTATTGCCGAGGTAACTTCCACGCCGGAACGGTTCAACCTCTTGCTCGCACCACCCCAGTTGGTGTGCCGAGATGACGTTCACATTGGCTACAACCCGATTTACGAATACGCGGCTTTGCCGGACATCGATCGGGTGATCGATGCTTTGAACGTTGTGATGGAGTGATCCAACGGTAGTCGGAGATCAACAAAAAGAAGGGTGCCGATTCGGACACCCTTCTTTTTTCTTTGACGTATCGCGGCTACCTCAGTCGAAGCGAACCGGAGGCTTGTCGGAAGTTGTCTTCTTGACGATCGTGCTGTTCTTCTCCCACGCTAGGTCTTGGAGATATTGCACTAACCGATCGGGATCGTCGAACAGGCCTTTCATGATCGCGAGGTCTTCGCGAAGTTTGTCGACGGAAAGCGGCTTGAGATTGCCGACGGATCGAATCTTGCGATGCTCGGTCTCTTTAAGGTCTTCGCCATCGTAAACGAGTTCCTCATGCAGTTTTTCACCGGGTCGCATTCCCGTGAATTTGATCTGGATATCTTGACCGGGCACCAACTCGTGCATTCGGATGAGTTCATTGGCAAGGTCGAGAATCTTCACAGGCTCGCCCATGTCTAGAATGAACACCTCGCCTTTGCGACCCATCGCTCCCGCTTGAAGAACCAACTGAACGGCTTCGGGAATGGTCATGAAGAAGCGCGTCATGTCCTTGTGCGTAACCGTCACGGGTCCGCCTCGGCGAATCTGGGCGGTAAGAAGCGGAATGAGTGATCCTCGACTACCAAGAACGTTGCCGAATCGAACCGCCGCAAACTGAACGTCTGAGGTCTGTCCGTAAGCGCTTACGATCATCTCGCAAACCCGCTTAGTGGCTCCCATGATGCTGCTGGGCTTTACCGCTTTATCGGTGGAGATGAGTATGAACTTCTTCAGTTCGAACTGCACGGCAAGATCGGCAAGATTTAACGTGCCCTGGATGTTGTTGAGAATGGCCTCTCGCGGGTTCTTCTCCATCAACGGAACGTGCTTGTGGGCGGCGGCGTGGAAGACGACGGTCGGCCGATACTTTCGGAAGACCTGCTCCATCGCGGCGAGGTCTCGCACGTCCGCGATCATGGTGTTTGGAACCAACCCCGTTGTTTGGATGAGTTCCTGTTCGATCTCGTAGATGCTGTTTTCACCCTTACCGACCAGGGTAAGGCTTGCGGGCGACATCATCGCGATCTGTCGGCATAGCTCGCTTCCGATCGATCCACCGGCACCGGTGATGAGGATGTGCTCACCCGCTAGGTACCGAGCCACCTCTTCAAGATTGGTTTCGACGGGTTCTCGCCTCAGGAGGTCCTGAATCTCGATCCCTCGGATTTGAGGCAAGAGAGACTTGGTCGGGTTCGTCACGATTTCCCAAACGGCGGGAAGCGTTCGAATGCGAACCTGGGCTGCCGAAGCGTGCTCAAAAACCTTCCGAATGTCGTCTCCCTTTACTGAGGGCATGGCGATAATGACCTGCTCGACGCGATTTTCTTTGACCAGAGACGGAATATCGGCCGTGGTACCCAGAACGGGGACACCGTGCATCTGAAAGCCCTGCTTAGACGGATCGTCATCAACAAAACCCACGATGTGGATAAACGATTGAGGTGCTCGCTGCACCTCTCGGAGGAGCATTTCGCCGGAGTCGCCCGCACCCGCTACGATCGTTCTCCACTTTTGCGTGTTGGTCGATAGATTAGCCGTTGCTTGAAGGGCGTTCCGACGCTGCCAAAGCCTTAAACCTACAAGCGAGGTGAACGAAAAGAACGTGTATAGAACGCAGACAACGACTTCGTGCTGGATGGTCTCTCGCCGCCAGGTAAAGAGGACAAACGCGGCGAGAACACACTGCACAACCATGGCGCCGCCAACATTGACGACGTCGTAAAGCCCAAAATAGCGTGCCTTTGTGACGTAACGCCCTCGCCAGGCCAATACGCAGATGCCCGTGAACGCGAGGATCAACCCCCTTCCAAAGACTCGCTCAAGACGGTAATCGACTCCGCCCGAGAAGTAGAGTAAGAGTGAGGCCGATACGAACGACGCTAGGAGCATCGCTCCATCGAACAGCATCGTCTTTGTATTGCCGTCGGTTTTGAAGAAGCCTAGGCTCCTACGGTGACCAGAAGTACCAAAATTCAATTTTCTCTCCCGGGGGAGCACATCCCCTTCGCCAAATGAATCCCTAGGAAGGGCAAGCCGAGTTCACCGCCACGCCGGACTGGAACCCGTAACCTGTTAATTATACAGGTTTGAGTTAATTCGAAAAAAGTGTTATCGGACCCGATTGGGTTTACGTTGGAATTTCGCGTGAATTCGCGTGGCTCTTCACCAACTGCGAGTTTCGGAGCATAATCTGCGAACAAAATGGACGTCGCAGTTTTGGGAGCAGGCAGTTGGGGTACGGCGATCGCCATCCTCCTTGCTAGGAACGGATTAGAAGTCGGTCTTTTCGGTCGTAACGAGGAAGAGATTGCCTTCATGCGCTCTAATCGCGAAAACGTTCACTATCTGCCCGGCTTCGCCATCCCGAAAGGAGTTGAGTTCTTGCCCTTGCACCAGGCGACCTCGGCTCCAATGACGGTCGTCGCCGTTCCCTCAGGCGCAGTCCGCGAGGTGATCCAGCACTTAGACGGCGACCACCCTCTTTTTGTTCTTGCCAGCAAAGGCATGGAGAACATCACCGGGCTTTTGCCGGCAGAGGTGGTTCAAGAGGTGCATCCTGGTAGTGAAGTCGCGGTGATTTCGGGTCCAAACCTTGCGGTTGAGATTGTTCGCGGCATCCCCACAGCGGCTATTGCCGCCTGCTCGGACCCCATTTATGCCGACCGAGTTCGATCGGCGTTTATGTGCAGTTCTTATCGCGTCTACTGCTCCTCGGATGTTGTAGGCGTTGAGGTGGCAGGAGCGCTGAAGAACGTGATCGCCATTGGCGGCGGCATCAGCGATGGTCTTGGGTTTGGCAACAACACCAAAGGCGCTTTGGTGGCACGAGGTCTTAAGGAGATGATCGCTTACGGCCTTGCGGTCGGTGGCAGGCTCGAGACTTTCCTCGGGATTGCAGGCGTAGGCGACCTGTTCGCGACGGCTGGAAGTCAGTTGAGTCGCAACTATCGTCTCGGCTATTCGATAGGGCAAGGAAAGGACTTGCGACTGGCATTGAAGGAGATCGGTCAGGTGGCAGAAGGGGTCAGCACCGCTGAGGCGGTGATGGCGTTGGCTAGGCGACGAGGCGTTCCTATGCCCGTTTTCGAGGCGATCGACGGCGTCCTACGCGGTCGCATCCCGGCAGGCAAGGCGGTGAACATGCTGATGGAGCGAATGACCCGCGATGAGGGTCTCGAGTCGCTGACGCGCAACGAGGAAGCCTAGATCGTACAGCCAATCCTCACCGGATCGGCTGCACGAACTTGATTGGTCCCGACTTTGCCGGGTCTTGTTCCCAGGCAAGCCTTAAAGGAGTCTGCCCACCGTTGCGTCGAATCTGTATCGGTGCTGGCTGCCCCCTGCCTCGAATTCGAACTCGATCACGCCACGAATGTCGGTGCCACGCACTCGGTGGCTGACGATCACGTCGTCGCTATCAACATCGACTCCGTCGAACAGAATCTCCTCGCCGTTATTGCCAATACTGAAAACTCCATGGAGGGTATGGTCGACACCTTCTTCGGAGAATTTAAACTCAAACCAAGGTCGAGCGTCTTTAAGACCGCAGTCAAACTCAGAGACGGTCGGTCGCTTAGAAGTTTGCTTGCCATCTATTTTGTAGCTTGCTTGCCAGCTTTCGCCGTCCTTCAATTTCGAGCCCAGACGTAAGATTATTGCTACTATGTTCATTGTTTTTCCTGCTTAGTTGATCTGGATTCGCCGTTAGGCGAATCGCAGAATTTGTTCGAGAATCTTCCCTTGCACTCGTCGGTCTTGCCAGTAGAAGAGATGCGAGAGCGGAGTCAAAGATTTTATATGCGGGCCAACGTTTACTTCAATGTCCTTCACGAGTTGATCGTATGCCGGCGAGAGAGTTCTCAGGGGGTATCCGAGAATATCGTCTTTATCGTAAAGGTTCAGCCACTCGAAACTTTCCTTTGGCTTGTCAATAGGAACAATATCTTTTTCAGCTAATGCCGCAACAAAGACCGGAATATTGCATCCCAGAGTAATGAGAACTTCAAGAGATCTGAGTCGGAGAAACTCCATCTCTTCGTCCGTTGCGTCGAGCTGAGTTTTTAGCTGTCCAGGATCGCTCCACACTCCAGAGGCCTTCCCTTCCGGTTGGGTGGCATCCCAGATATAGTTGGAAATGACCTGGCATCCAAGGGAGTGAGCAAGAATGATCACCGGGCTTTCGTTAGACTCTAACGTCCTTCGCGCGGTAAGAATTGTTTTGGCGATCTCAAATTGAGCTTTGAAGTAGGGGCTATTTGAAGAAACTTTCTTGGCTTCCATCGCGATAGCATCAGCGAGGCTGTACATTACAAACTCTCTAAGGCTTTGCCATCCAAGTTCACCGTTGGCTGTCATTGCGCCGTAAACGGCATCTTGCCGTTGTTGGATCTCGCCATCGTAAAAGACCCTATGCAGGGAGACACGCTCCTCCTTATCTTTCAGTTGATTTCGCAAATCTTGAAACAGTTCGGAAGCGTAGTTGGCATCGGTTTTCCCCATACCGTGTAGGGTGATGACCG